>JANQNL010000092.1 GCA_028279585.1 Thermoplasmatota archaeon | reverse complement strand
ACCACGCCGGACAATCCGGCATTTGCATCCCCTCGCTAATGTCCTTCACCGCTGACCGCAGAGCCGTTGGTGGTGGTGCTGAAGTCCAGCCTCCATCCCTGATAGAGCGTTCCAGGCTGTGGGTCGGCCTCTACTGTTATGGTAGCCGGATAGGCGGCGCCAACTCCGGATGCCTCGCCCTGCTTCGGGACGTTCATGATAAGGACTGGAACCACGATCTCCTGCCCAAGGTCCACCTCGAGCAACCTGTCCTCCACATAGACCATGACGATCTTGGTGTAGATAGTGCTGGATAAGTGGATGACATTGTCGCTGGACCTTGCCTTGACGTTCAGTGGTGCCTGCTCATGCCAGTAAGGCATGTCGTTTATGGCTGGTGTCACTGTGAGCTCGGCAGTGCTCTGCTCACCGATCCCAAGGCTGTGTGAGATGCCCTGAAGGTTCGCCCAGCGCAGATACCTCTCGTCACCCTCGACGAACAGGTCAGCGTTGTCCTCAACGTTCCCTGCGTTCCGAACCATCAGTGGATATGTGACTGTGGAACCAGGTATGACCTGCTGGTGGTTGTCTATGCCATCCGTGGTCGAGACCACGATACGGGTCTTTGGATTGACTATGATGGAGCCATACTCGCTATTGGTGGCGTTCACATCCTTCAGCGACGTGGCCTCGACTATCACCGTGTTGTTCTGGTAAGCAAGAAGCCCATCAGCCTCCAGGTCCTGCTTAACAGGCCACTCTGGAAGGTTCGGGATGGTCACAGACACATTGATGACTATGGTCTCGAAGGCTCGCAGTGTTGCGCTCCTGCTCTCGCCAAGGCCGAAGCCTGTCTCTCCAGGGAACTTGGACTTGACAGTCCAGTTCTCGTATGGATAGGTAGTGAAGTTGATGTTGAACGTGTCATTGCCGTTGCCAAGGTTCTCGATGGTAAACATGTAGTAGAGCGTGTCACCAGGCTTTCCGCCCTGCATCCTTGGCTGAAGGATATCCACGTCCACGCCCACGCTCTGCTCGACGATCGCTGTGCAGTTGACCTCGTCGAACTTTGTGGGGTCCTCCTGTGACCGACCCGTGACCTTGACCTTGAACTCCATGTCAGCGTCAGCCTCACTGGAGGCATTGATGGTCAGGTTCACGACACGGGTCTCACCCTTTCCGAGCAGGAGGTAGTTGTAGTCAAGGAACACGTTCCAACCCAGAAGCATCGGGTAGGAAAGGCTCAGATCGATGGTGTCCACGCCGTTCCCAGCGTTCGTCACATTTATCTGGAACACGATGTAATCGTCAGGATAGACCCTGGAAGTGTTCTCTTCAGGTTCCAGGTCCACAGCGTGTCCTTCGATGACAGATATGCGGATCTTATCCTCGGACCAGATACTGCCATCGGTCCGGGATGTAGCTCGGAGGTAGACCCAACCATAGGCACCGATGGAGGTTCCAGATGGTATGGTGACGTTGGCATAGACCTTGTCATAGCACTCGGTGATATTGAATATGAGAGGTTTCAAGAACTTGGTCTGGTTCTTGTAACCGAACATCTCTGGCTCCCAATCCTCCGAGACCGAGTCGTTACCGAAAGGTTCGACCCAGACAGAGAGGTTGTAGCGGTCTTCGCCGTTACCGTGATTGGAGACATTGAACATGAGGTTCAGAGTATCCAGCGGTGCTCCCTCGCGCCAATCTGGAACACCGTTAGTGTTGTTATCGTAAGCGGGATTCTCCTCGTCAGTGGAAGCAATGACCACCACTCCAGCGCTTTGATTTACAACGGTGCGTGTGGAAGCTGTAGCTGGTATCTCTATACCGGTCCCGTTCCCATCACCAGTGCTTCTGGCAGTGACGTTGACCGTGCATGTACCAGAGAGAGGATCATGCGGGACTGTTACCCGTAGTTGGAGGGCATCATCGGTCTCGCCTACATCTAGGGTGATGTTGAGAACGTTGACATTCGCAGCATATCTCATGGCCTCGTCGGTGTGGTTCTTTCCCCACTGTGTGACGAACTTCGGTGTGTCACCGGCAACTGTGAAGTTGATGATGGACCGTCCCTCTGGGACCTTGTCCCTGTAGTTACAGATGTTACGGACAGAGATGTCGAAGGTTACAGGCTGGGACTTGTTGATGTCCCGCTGTACATAATGGATGTCTGGCTCAACATCCATTTCGACGGTATAGATCAGCTCCACGTAGGTGATAGCTGTTCCAGAATCCGTAACCCCAGTGGTGGACGACCATGCTTCGACGGTGCAGTATCCATCCCCTCCGTAGAACGTATGGTCCTCGATCCTGGTGTCGTAGTTGAGCTCTGGGACGAACACGAAGACCACAGCAGGATATCCCTCGCCTGGAGCAAGGTATGGGGTGACTCCCTGTGCTGGGGAAAGTAGCTCTGCCCTCCACCCTGGCTGTACGCCTGCAATAGCGACGTTGAACTTCTCTGGCACATTGCCAGTGTTCTTGATGAAGAAGGTGTAGACAAGCGGTTCTCCGCCTGGTATGCCCCACTGTGATGCAGGGTCCTGGACCTCTACGTTGTAGATCTCCTGGGTGACCGTGTTGACGACGGCCGTGGATTTGACAGAGGTGTTGGCCTGGGAGACCGCAGTGAGGTTAAGCCTGTCGGGTTGGCCCATGGCTGCACCGATGGGGACCTTGATGTCAATGAGGATCGGGCCGAACTCATCGCCCGGCTGCATTAGAGTTGTTGTTCCTGTTGTCGGATTGTTCCCATCTATCCATCCATGGCCGGAATAGGCATACCAGTCATAGGTATCCTCGATGAGACCGATGTTCTTTATCGTGAACTGGTAGGTCTCGTAACCAGCCTCTTTCGTCGAGTGGCCTGGAGGTATGAGCTGCTCCACAGGTTCCAATGCGGTGACCTCTACCGCAGGGGTGGCTGCTGATGCAATGGTCACATCAATAGAGTGGATATCGTTGCCGCCATCCTCATCGGAGGCCATGTCAATGGACGTCCTTATCGTGTATACCTCAAGATTCGGAGGTGTCCATGAGGAGAAGTCCACGTTAGTGGAGTCTCCAGGGTTGGCAAGCGCTGCTGCACCAACGGCGACCTCGTCGTAGAAGACCTCCGCGGTCGCATTGCTTATCGTGAGGTTGACGGTCGCAGCGTCCGTAATGGTCTGTGTCCCAGAGTTCGCGACCCTGGCTGTAATGACCTGAGCAGTGTCAGGATACATGACACCGTCCTCGTGGGACATGATCGTTATGTTCGCATCTACCTGGTCGATAATGCTGATGGTGACCTTCAGTTCATCGTTGGAGGAGTCGGAGTCACCTACCAGATTGACCTTGGCCACTATCTCGTAGATGCTCTCGAATCCGGGTGTGAACTGAAAGTTCACATCGGTGGTGGCTGAAGCTGCAACATCGACCGTGGTGTTGCCTGTGACCGGTTCGAAACCACCAAAGCCAAGGCGCTCTGCTGTGCATCCAACATCGAACGACTGCAGGGTGGTGTCGTCGTTGTTCTCAACAGTGACAGAGAAGGATAGCAGGGAGAAAGGATACTTGGTCTGGTCGATGAGAGTGGTGGATTGAACGCCTACATCGTTGGCCGCCCTTGTTGCTGTGACGTAGTTCTCTGCCGACAGCATCGGAAGGACTGATATCATGGCGATGATTATCAATAGAACGAGGAGGAACCTGGTCATATCTGGTCCCTTTGCTCCGTGTTTTTTGACGGTTCCATTAAGACCCATAGAAGACCACCCTGCTCCGGTTTTCCTCATTGTCTAACCCCCGCTCGAACAACACCTGAAAGGCTCATCCAGGTATATAGATAGAGGCTATAATTATATAAACTACCGTGGATAGTGTCTCGTTTAATATAAATATTTCCCCCTCCTGAACATCTGGACAACTGCTTGGTTCGACCTTGGGATGGACCCTTTTCAGACTACCCGAGTTATATCAATATTACGCCAAGATATACGGCCGTTAGAAAGCCGTTTTCACGGTGTTTCTCAAACTGTGATGCTTGTCTTACCGACACTCTTTTATCAGGGCCTCGAGTTCATGGTGACCAGGTGCTATTATGAAGATCCTCATCACTGATGGAATGCAGGATGCAGCTCTCGACATGCTGCGAGAGAAGCATGAGGTCGATGTCATCGAGGCCTCCCCCGAGGAGCTGCTCGACATCATCGGCAACTATGAAGGAATATGCGTCAGGTCCAGGACCAAGGTCACGGCCGAGGTCATCGAAAAGGGCGAGAAGCTCAAGGTCATCGGAAGGGCCGGCGTTGGAACCGATAATATCGACAAGGTGGCAGCGTCCGCCAAGGGGATCAAGGTGGTCAACGCTCCAACAGGCAACATGATCAGCGTGGCAGAGCTTGCCATGGGTCATATCCTCGCTCTAGCCAGGTTCATCCCCAAGGCGAACGCCGGGATGCACGAGGGCAAGTGGGAGAAGAAGCAGCTTCTGGGAATGGAGCTCGAGGGCAAGGTCCTTGGCCTTCTCGGATGCGGCAGGATCGGCACAGAGGTCGCCAACAGGGCACGCGCCTTTGGCATGACCGTCATCGCCTACGACCCATACCTCCCAGCCAGATGCTTCGAGGAGATCAGTGCCGAGTGTATAGGTGAGTGCGCAGACCTCTATGCTAATGCAGACTTCCTCTCCATCCACACAGCTCTCACCCCAGAGACCAAGGGGATGGTCGGTGCGGCAGAGTTCGACAGGATGAAGCCTACGGCCTACCTCGTCAACTGTGCTCGTGGAGGTATCGTGGACGAGGATGCTCTCTACGATGCTCTCAAGGAGGGCAAGATCGCTGGTGCGGCAACCGACGTCTTCGCCGAGGAGCCTAACACCAACAAGAAGCTCGAGGAGCTCGACAACCTCATCATGACCCCGCACATCGGTGCTTCCACCCTGGATGCGCAGGTCAAGGCCGGGACCATCACTGCTGGGCAGATGCTGATGGTACTGGATGGGCAGGACCCAGAGCACTGGGTCAACAGGCCTCAGTGAGCATTTGAAGTAAGGCCCGGGCTCAAGGGTTCGGGTCTTCTGTTTTCTTTTCTATCTTTCGATCTTGAGCGATAGCTCTGGATAATAGCTGCGCGCACCGAGCAGACCGCCGGGGGAGTGGCGCCTGAAAGGTTTTCTTCGTCATGGTAGTCTCTTCGAAAACCTTTCCATCCTTTCGCGATATCCCGTTGAATAGAATTGATATCGCCTGGACTTCGATGTTAGGCCAGCTGTTGCTACAACCTAAACATCGAAGTGGCGCAGACGCGCAACTGGGGGGCAGGCGGTGGGAGGGAAGGGGACTGAGGTCGAAGACCGCGCACTATATACTATACCTAGCCAAGTGTGCAAAAAAAACATATATAAACAGCCTCTTCCCAACGCCAATCCACGGTGAGCCATATGCCAGACTTCGACCAGATAGAAATGGAGCACAAATGGCAGGACTGGTGGGAACGGGAGAAGATCTACCACTTCGACCCTGACTCCACCAAGCCCCCCTTCGTCATCGACAACCCACCCAGGTACGCCTCGGGACCACTCCACCTAGGCCACGCTGTGCACTACACGCACATCGATTTTGCAGCCAGGTACAACAGGATGAAGGGCTTCAACGTAATGTTCCCTCTGTGCTTCGACGTCAACGGGATGCCTATCGAGGTCAACGTCGAGAAGAAGTATGGCATCAAGATGCGTGAGTATGACAGGCAGGAGTTCATCAAGCTCTGCTCCGATTTCGCAAATGCGAACATCGGCGAGATGACCAGGCAGTTCAAGATCCTGGGCGAGAGCATGGACCCCAGCACCTACTACCAGACGGATGCTGAATACTACCGCAGGCTCACACAGATCTCGTTCGTCAAGCTTCACAAGCAGGGCCTCATCTACCAGGATACCTTCCCGGTCAACTGGTGCCCCAGATGCGGAACTGCCCTGGCAGAAGCAGAATGCGAGTACCAGGACAGGACCACCAAGCTCAACACCATCCTGTTCAAGCGCGCAGACTCCGACGAGACATACGAGATAGCGACCACACGACCGGAGCTTCTATGCACCTGCCAGATGGTGGCCATTCACCCAGACGATCCACGCGCTCCAGAGATGGAGGGAAAGGAGCTCATCACCCCGGCCTTTGGAAAGAAGGTCAAGATCTTCACAGACGACAAGGTGGAGATGGACTTCGGCTCTGGACTTGTCATGATCTGTACCATCGGGGACAAGGAGGACCTTAACTGGGTCTTCAAGTACGACCTTCCGATGGAGAAGGGAATCGACGAGAACGGCAACATGACCGAGCTTGCTGGCAAGTATGAGGGCATGAACCTCGAGGATGCCAGGAAGCAGATCATCGAAGACCTCAAGGCCTCAGGCGAGCTCACCAAGCAGGTGGACCTGGAGCAGAACGTCGGGTCCTGCTGGAGATGCAAGGCCCCTATCGAGTTCCTGCAGGTCAACCAGTGGTTCCTCAAGATAATGGACTTCAAGGAGGAGGTCAGGGCCAGGTCCGATGAGGTCAATTGGTTCCCAGAGTACATGAAGATCAGGCTCGAGGAGTGGATCGATTCCCTTTCCTGGGATTGGGTCATCTCCAGGCAGCGCTACTTCGCAACACCTATCCCTATATGGCTGTGCGAGGACCCAGAGTGTGACGGTCTCGTAGTCGCCAGGGAAGAGGACTGCTACGTCGACCCGACCATCCAGGCCCCACCAGAGGACAAGTGTCCCAAGTGCGGTGGACCGGTCAAGGGAAGCGAAGAAGTGTTCGACACCTGGATGGACTCGTCACTCTCTGCTCTGTATTGTGGTTTCTGGCAGCGGGACGAGGATATGTTCAAAAAGTTCTATCCGGTCCAGCTTCGCCCACAGTCGCATGACATCATCAGGACATGGGCCTTCTACACACTGCTCCGCTCACATCTTCTCAACAGTTCCAAGCCCTGGGACAATATCATGATGGGCGGCTTCATCATGGCCGAGGACGGAACCCCGATGCATGCGAGCAAGGGAAACGCCATTGACCCACTGGCCATCCTGGAGAACGACGGTGGCGATGCCATCAGATACTACGCATCCAACTGCTCGCTCGGAAAGGACCATGCGTTCAGGAGCGTCGACGTCAAGCGCGGCAGGCAGCTCACGACGAAGTACTACAACCTTTGCAAGCTCATCTCGTCTGCTTTCAAGGACCTTGATGCAGCACAGCTCAAGGAGAAGGGCGGCCAGGTCAACCCTGCAGACCTTCGACCCATCGACAAGTGGATCCTAACGAAGTACTCGAAGACCGTCAAGGTCGCAACCGAGGAGAACGACAACTACAGGTTCGAAAAGGCAAGGGCTGCCATCGAGGACTTCATGTGGCACGACCTTGCGGACAACTACATCGAGATGTGCAAGTACCGGATCTACCAAGGCGCGGACGACGGCCTTGTCTACACGCTCTACAACATCGGCCTGGGCATCACCAAAATGCTTGGGGTGTACTTCCCCCACATAACAGAGGAGATCTACCAGACCATCTACAAGGACAGCGCCGGTGACAAGAGCGTTCATATCTCGCTCTGGCCACAGCCTCTGATGTTCGACCAGGAAGCTGTTGAGACCGGTGACGAGATCAGGGAGATGATCGCGGGCATCAGGAACTGGAAGTCCTCCAACAGGATAGCCTTGGGAGCACCCATCGAGCTTGTCGAGATCATCGCAGGCGACAAGGAGGGTGCGCTCGCAGGTTCGCTCGAGGACATCAAGGAGACGCTCAAGGCCCAGACCATCGGCTTTGCCAAGACCGAGGACCTTTCAGAGAAGGTCTCGGAGATAAAGCCGGTCTTCTCCAAGATCGGTCCAGAGTTCAAGGGCGATGCCAAAACCATCATCGCTCACCTCAAGGAGGCCGACCCCGAGGCCGTCCATAATACTATCACCAATGAAGGTTCATACCTTATCGAGCTCGACGGCAAGGCCGTCAAGCTCGGTCCGGAATATATGGAGTTCGGAACGTCCAAGTCCCTACAGGGCAAGGGCGTCGAGAGCATCCAGATAGGCGATTACGTGGTCCTTGTCAGGAAGTGAGGCTGCAAGTGGCCCGGGAGTGCCCATGAGCAAGAAACGAAAGGGCAAAGGCTCTGCTCGAAAGAGCAAGAGGAAAGAAGAGGATGAGCCAGAGCCAGAACAGCTCGACAAGCAGGAAGCGAAGAAGCAGGTCCATAGAAACTCTCATTCTCCAAATATGCATGCGAGCGAGCAGACCGCCGGGGGAGAGGCGGCGGTACGGCGCAGCGAGCAAAGGGTGGGGACGGATGGCGGGGGGGGTTCGAGAGTTTCTATGGAGGATTTCCAGCGGTACCTCAAGGGCCTTTTCGTTGTGGACATCGAGCCAAAGGAAGAGCGAAAGAAGAAGGCGGAAGAGGCTGCGAAAAAAGCTGAAGAGGAGGAGAAGGAACAGGGCCCTCCACCGAAGCCACACGTCGGCCAGCCAGAGATGTTCGCCGTCGGGTTCATGGTCGTGATGTTCATCATAACCATCGCCATCGCTGTCTTCGTCTCCCCGACCTTCAAGGACATGGGGATGGCTGCGTTCACCGAGGAGCAAGGCTCTAATCCGCTCATCGCTGTGCTCTATCTCATCTCGCTCGTTTGCTTCACGGGCGTTCTCTTACTCATCATCAAGTTCAGAAAGCTGATCATCCTCAAGTTCATCGTTCTTGGTGCCGTGTTCGGGACCATGTGTTACGTGTTCGTCCCTGTGATGGCACTGGTGCTGTATCCTATCCCTGAGTACGATTTCAATGATGCTGCTGGGCCTGCGGGGGAAGTTACCTGCGTGGCCACGGCCGACATCTGGATGGATGGGGATGACGAGGTCCTATTAGGGATGGACACCGGGGATGTGTACATCTACGATGCGGACAGCCTGGAGCAGGTTGGGATGCTGGCTGCAAGGCATGAAGGAACATGGGTGGAGAACATCCATGTGGTGACCGGATACACGGACGTGGAAGGTCAACACATCATAGTATCGAGCCTTGCTCCTGCGGCGAACATCAGCTATCACTCCCATTACGACCTGCAGCTGAACTTCCTCGAGGAACAAGGTAGCAATCTCTACGAAAGCTCCGTTACCCTGGACCATGGAATAGTGGTCATGAGGGATGACTCTCTTGATATAGCCTCATGGATCTACGGGGTCAGCTCGAAGTCCAGTGGCACCCAGATGACATTCGACGAGCTTCGCCTTGAGGACCCGGAGTTCCTGGACTCGTACATGGACGCCATCCTTGTCCGGTCGAACGGGACGGTCAGGCTCATCAAGATATCGGATACCTCGACCTACAGCTCGGACGAGGTCATTCCAACAGATGTTCAGGACGCTTGGATCACCCAGGTCGATGACGAGGGCATTCAGGTCCTTGCCCAGACCGAGGATACCAAGCTCACGCTCTACGACCACCAGGGCGATGTTCTCAAAGAACGCGAGCTCGAAAAGGTCCCCGACACAATATGGTTCGGTGACGCGCTCGAAGGTCTTGGTGGGGACGAGCTGGTCTACAGTTCTGAGGGCTACATCCTGTTCAGATATTCACCCGGCGATGCGGACAAGGTCGCCTTCAAGACATATTACAACATGTCATACGAGACAGGTAGGTCACACGACGGTATCGACGACCACATCCTCGTCTGTCAGTATGACAGTGACAAGGATTCCGACTACCCGGTCAGGGTCGTGACCATCAGCGCCAGTGGTGGAAGCAACCAGCTACACAGCTCCAAGATACCCTCGCTATACTTCGTGTTCGACCTCTCCCCAGCGCTGTTCGTTGGTGTCCTCATCTCTGGTATCATCACGCTTATCCTGTTCCTATGGCCAGAGTGGTATGTGGTGAACCTGTGCGGCATCCTTGTGGGTGTCGGCGCCCTGGGCATCATCGGCATCTCGCTATCTATAGCTCCGATCATGCTCATCATGGTCCTGCTGGCCATCTATGATGCTATAGCGGTCTACAAGACCAAGCATATGCTCTCCCTTGCAGACGCTGTGCTGAAATTATCACTTCCGATCATTCTGGTCGCGCCTAAAACGCTGAAATACAGCTTCCGCCAGGAAGCAGGCCTCACCAACAGGCCAAAGAAGGTCGGTGCCCGCAAGGCCATGTTCGTCGGCCTTGGGGATATCATCATCCCTGGTCTTCTCATTGTGTCCAGCTATACTTTCCTGCCGCACGAGACGTTCCTGGGCATGCCCTCGAACCTACTCATGGCCGTTGGTTGCTTCCTCGGGACCATGGCCGGTTTCTCGGTCCTGATGTACTTCGTACTCAAAGGCAACCCGCAGGCAGGTCTTCCGCTTCTCAACGGTGGAACGCTGGTGTTCTACTTCCTGACCTACCTCATCGTCTACCAGGACCTGTCCTTCGGTCTGACGATAAGCTCAGCGCTGCCTTTCCCAATCTGAGCGGGAATGCATAGAAAGGTCCGAGACTATCATGAAAGAATTGATATTCTTAACGATATGAGCAGTTGTGGGAGTAGTTGAGAATATCAACCCCTCCCTTTCTGTCTCGGAGCTTGCGGAGCATTATCGTTCAGATTCCTCGACCATCGAGCGAAAGGTGGGACTTTCTAGAGCGTGTCTTCTTTTCTATGCTCCACTACGAAAGCTCCGAAATTGGAAAGAGAGGTCGATGTTCAGAACCATAGCTTTCGCTAACATTCTATTCTGAACATCGATCATTTGTCGATGATTTCGGAACTTTCTCCGTTACTCAAATAAAAGAAAACACGCCGGGAGTCTTGTTCAGAACTTTGCCCCGGCGAGGGTCTTTGTGTCAACGATACCTTCACAGGTCCTAATGGTCTCTGTGACTATGGTACCGAGATGATCGAAATCATTGGCCTCGACCTTCGCGATGAGGTCATACTCCCCGAAAAGAGCGTGAAGCTCGGTGATCTCTTTGACCTCTGAAAGCTCCTTGAAAACGTCTATTTCCTGCGAAGCCTTCGTTGTTATCAGAACAAAACCTGTAGCCGCCATGTCAATCCCATCTATGAAATACCGTCATTTGCTATAAATAAATTTTCAAAATTCCACCACAGCATTACTGTGGTCAGAGAAAGAGCCAGTGATGACGTGTGCGCGAGAATATGGAAAATCCTGAAAAAGAAAATTCACTAATTGTTAAATATAACATTCTCATATCTTCGCCCCACAGAATATACAATTATGGTCCGAATTGCCTGAACGTTAACATACGCTCAAGGGCAGCCTCGAGAAAGAAAATGTTATAAGCGCCTCGCATGATTCATCTTTGGGCCATGAGGAGGTGCTATCCCATCACTAGCCTTCAGCAGGCCTTGGCGGTCCCCTGACCTCCACAAGGTGATATGAATGAGTCCGGCAGTCTATCTTACCGTCGATATCGACAGGGATGCCAACATCCCGGTCAAGGGAGAGGTAGCGGCGGGCTCGGCCGGTGGAGAGACACGTTTTGCTGCGAGCATGCAGGGGTTCTACCAGTTAACGAAGATCATGGCCGACAAAGGCGCCAATGGCTCTTACTTCTTCGAGGCCAGGACACTCAACAACATCATGGAGGTCAAGAAGCGTTTCGACGCTATGCTTGGCGGTCTGGATGATTTCATGAAAGGTCAGGCTGTAGGATGCCACGGGATAGACCATGAGGACCTAACAGGTCAGCTCACGGAGGTCGAGGTCCCGAAAGACGACGTGGTCAAGATCCTGTTCATGTCCAAGCAGGTCGTCTCCGAGGCGTTCCCAGAGAACGAGGTGAACGGGTTCCGGGCACCATACCTCAAGGTCAACCCCACTGTCCTGGAGGCTGCTGCAGAGGCAGGGTTCACGGTGGACTCCAGCCTGACCGTATCTGAGGACTTCCATAGAAAATCCATTAGCCCGGATGCAGAACAGTTCGTAGAACTGCCAGGCGGTGTCACTGGGCTCAAAGAGCTCCAGGGAAACGGAGTGACGGCCCCACCTAAACCCTTTGACATCGAGACCCCAGCGGGCTCCTTGAAGGAGATCCCCCTACCTATGATCAATGTGGCCGATAAGCCAAGGACCACATACTTCTGGCCACTGTTCGAGGGCAAGATGACCCACGAGGAGTTCACAGAGCGGATCCTTTCAGTTCTTGACGAGGACAATGGCAAGCTCCTCCTTGCACTTCACACATGGCATCTGGTCTGCAAGGCCGATGGCAACCTTCACGATAAGACCGACGGCCTATTCGAGGGGACCTACTACTTCAAAAAGGTCCTCAAGGGTCTGATGGAAGCCGGTGTCGAGTTCAAACCTCTGGAGTGGTAGGATGGTCCTGGCAGGGATCGATATCGGCGGTACCAAGATCATAGTTACATTGGCAGATGCCAATTCCATTCTCATCAGAGTTCAACAGGCAACAAGGCTTACTGGCAGCGAGCGGACGGTCCCGGAGCAATGTCTGGAGATGCTAGATGTTGCATTGGAGAAACTTTCCCTCCAGAGGGGCAGCATCACCCACGTGGGGGTGAGCACATGTTCTCCATTCGGGCGGGTCGATGGAAAGAAGGTCATCCTCGCTCCTAACCTCTGCGGAGGTCTGGCACCTGAGCGGAACATCCTTCCGAACGATTGGAAGCAGGTGCCGATAGAGGCCGTCCTTACAGAAGTGTACCCTTCGGTCGAGATCCAGAACGACTGCGTCAGCGCCCTCATCGGCGAGAACATGTTCGGTGCAGGCCAGGGAGAGACCGATCTCGTCTACGTCACCTGGAGCACAGGCATCGGAAGCGGAGCCATGGTCGATGGCAACATACTCCAGGGCAAGGGAGGTAACGCTCCACATATGGGGCATCTCAACATGGTCGAGGACGGCCCGGAGTGTGGCTGTGGAACAAGGGGACATCTTGAGGCTTTGGCCTCAGGAACCTCTATCGCCCTGGACTATGGCGAGGACGTTGACACCAAGATCATCTTTGAAAGATATCGCGATGGTAAGGATAAAGCAAGGATGGTGGTGAACGAAGCTGCAAAACAGCTCGGACGGGGGCTGTCATCCCTGGTATGTATCCTTGACACGAAGCTCATCGTCATTGGGGGAAGTGTGTTCCTCAACAACCACGATATCCTACTTCCATTGCTACAGGAACAGATGGAAGGTTCGTTCCCACCCATGACCGACGATGTCATTATCACAACGGCCGAGCTGGGGGAGCACCTTGGTTACATGGCGGCACTGGCTCTTGTCATCGAAGAGGACATTGAGATGCATTATCGGGCCGCGAAACCCTGGGAGAAAGCTCCCGAGACCATCTTCTTATGAGACCATCGGACCGAAGAACTCCTCGATCCAGGCTCTTATCTCATCACGGACAGAGCGCCAGACTGCAAGTTGTTCGTACTCTGTCCCAGTTGCTTGAGAAGGATCTTTGAAGGAACGGTGGATCCTCTCCTTTCCACCTGGGAAGAAGGGGCAGACCTCATTAGCGCTGTCACAGACCGTAATGACATAGTCCCAATCGTCCTCAAGGAACCGGTCGAGCTTTTTCGAATAATGCGAAGTGATATCGATGCCTATCTCTTCCATGGCCTTGATTGCCAGAGGTCGTACTTGCGTCTCCTCAAGGCCTGCGGACTCGATATAGAAGTTGTCGGGATACATCGACCGAAGTAGACCTTCGGCCATCTGGGACCTTGCGGAGTTATGGGTGCATAGGAAAAGGACCTTCATTGCTCCTGTTTGTTCTGGCAAGGTTCACCACCATCTTCACAACACTCAGCCGTATAGTCCTTGTCCACCTCGACCCGCACACCTGTGACCATGTAATGGATCTTTTCGTTCATCTTGCATGCATTGTCGCCGCATCTCTCCAGGTACCTGGCTACCATGATGTAATTGGCACACTGCTTGATGTACTTGGGCTCCTCCATCATGTAGGAGAGACACTCTCTGAAGATCGACCATCGGAGATGGTCAACATCATCGTCCCTTTCAGAGAAGTCCTCCATCTTGGAGACATCGAAGTGCTCAAAGGAGTATAGAGCATCATTGAGCATGTCCGTAACGAGCTTGGCCATGTATGGAAGGGAAACCAGCTTTGAAACGTGCTTCTTACCTTTGAGGGCCTTGGTGACACAGGCGATGTCCTTCCCATACCGACCAACTCGGGCAAGATAGGTGTTGAGTTTCAGGCAACATGCTATGGTCCTCATGTCGGTTGCTACTGGCTGGTAGAGGGTCAGTAAGCGAAGGGCCCTGGTCTCGATATCATCATCCATTCGAGCTATCTCGCCTTTTTTCGAGATGACCCAGTCTGCAAGCTCCATGTCATTGTTCTTCAACGACCGTACGGACTTGTCCAGCATCTCTGTGGAAAGCTTGCCCATGTCCAGTACCATTGTCTTGAGTTCCTCGAACTCCTGCTCGAAACGTTCGCCCATGATATCACCTATCCAAATCTTCCTGAGATGTACTTCTCTGTCAGTCTCTTCTTCGGCCGCTCAAAGATCTTTTGTGTCCTATCGTACTCTATCATCTCACCAAGGTACATGAAGCCCGTGTGATCGGACACCCTAGCGGCCTGCTGCATATTATGTGTGACGATGATGACCGTGTACTTCTTCTTCAGCTCGAAGACCAGGTCCTCTATCTTGGAGGTCGAGATAGGGTCCAGAGCGGAGGTCGGCTCATCCATGAGGATGATCTCAGGCTCTATGGCCAGGGTTCTTGCGATACAAAGCCTCTGCTGCTGTCCACCAGAAAGGCTCATCGCTGAATCACTGAACCTGTCGTGGACCTCATCCCAAAGGGCAGCATCCTTGATGGACTTGTGAACGATAGCGTCAAGCTTCTTCTTCCCTCGAACACCTTGTAGCCTCGGCCCATAGGCCACGTTGTCGTAGATGGACTTCGGGAACGGGTTGGGTTTCTGAAAGATCATTCCTATCTGCTTGCGGACCTCGATGACGTCGACACCCTTTCCATAGATGTTCTTGTCCTTCCAGTTGATGGCACCCTTGACCTTGCAGTTGTCCACCACATCGTTCATTCGATTGAAGCATCTGATAAGTGTGGACTTACCACAACCTGATGGTCCAATGAGGGCTGTGACCTTCTTTTCATAGACATCCATATCTATGTCGATGAGCGCATGGTTGCTGCCATACCAGAGGTTGAGGTTCTTAACGCTTAGAGCGATCTTCTTCACCATCTTATCACCACTTCATCTTTTTGCTGAAATAATACCGGAGGATCCCGGCTATTGAGTAGAAAGTTAGAACGAAAACGACAAGGACCAGGGAGGTCCCGAATGCGAAATCCTGTCCAGTGCTCGTTTCTTTGGACAGATAATAGATGTGATATGGCATTGCCATCACATTGGAGTCCAGCTGCCATGGCATAGGAGTGACCCTTTGGAATCCTACAGCTGCTGTGAACAATATCGGAGCGGTCTCGCCTGCTGCTCGACCAAAGCTCAAGATCGTGCCAGTGATGATACCTGGCATCGCAGGAGGTAAAACAACCTTGATTATGGTCTGGAGCTTTGTAGCACCAAGTGCCAAGGAGCCTTCACGAACCGACTGTGGCACGTTCTTCAGCGACTCCTCTGTGGTCCGGATTATGGTTGGAAGGATCATCAAGGCAAGGGTCATGGAACCTGCAATGATGGAGGTCCCCATGTCCAAATAGAGGACGAAGAACGCCAGACCGAACAGACCGAACACGATACTTGGTGTCCCATTCAGGTTGTCGATACCTCCACGGACTATCTTCATGATCGGTCCCTCCTTGGCGTACTCGGAAAGGTAGATACCAGCTGCGATACCGATTGGTAGGGCGAGCACTATCGCGCCGACTGTCAGGTATAATGTACCGACAATAGCTGGGAAGATCCCACCTTTAGAACCGTCATCCTCTGGAATACCCAGCAGGAACTCTGGGGATATGACCTGGATTCCGTTGAATACAACAAAGTAAAGGATGACCCCGACAGAGATCAATACAGCAACCATTGCAAGGGTAACGAAAGCATAGGCAACGTATTGTGAGTACTTTGGTGGGACGAACTTCATGACCACCAACACGGTCAGGATTAGTCCGGTCAATCCTCCCCCGATGATCCATCCGAACCACTGTGTTGTAAGGAACAGTATCAGGAGTACGAACATCCCCAGTAGTATCTTCGACGAGATATGCTTCGGCACAAGTTTGGCAAGGACGTAGATGATCGTGAGGACCCCCACGATGACAAGGGCTGTGGTCTGACCGAACCAAGCGTTCGTCAGCATCAGTATGAATATCAAGATGAGTCCGACACCTATATTCTGGACCACTGGCTTGACCCATGATGGCACATTTATCCTCTTCTTCCCAGTATCCTTCCTGACCCCCATCTGGGTCTTTCGATAGTTACCAAGGACTGCCGCGGAGGTCATGTTCACGATCAGGGTCATAAAGAACAAGACCACGGCCAGGGCGAACAGGGAATAGTAGTGCATGCTGCCAACGGCTGTCTCTCCCATTTCTATGGCAAGCGTTGCTGTTATGGGCCTTACCGGTGTGAAGATGTCCCAAAGAGGGGCAGGGAACTGTGGTGCGTTACCCGTGACCATCATCACCGCCATTGTCTCACCCATGGCCCTCCCCATTCCAAGTATCACAGCTGCGGTGATACCGGACATGGCCGAGGGCACCAGGACCCGGGAGATGGTCTGCCATTTCGTTGCACCCAAAGCAAGGGACCCTTCCTTGAGGTCCTTGCCAACGGCACTGATGGCATCTTCTGAGACGCTGATTATCGTCGGTAAGGCCATTATCGCAAGTAGAATGGAACCTGCAAGCAGGGTCTCACCAGTCGGTTTGTCAAAACCTATGCGGATCCAATTCGTAAGAAGGGCGAGCCCGAACAGACCATAGACCACTGATGGGATCCCTGCCAGGACCTCGACTATGAACTTGAGGACCCCTCGTATCCTCTTTGGACATAATTGTGAGAGGAATATCGCAGATGCGATACCCAATGGGATAGCGAATATCATCGAACCCATGGTAACGAAGATCGTTGCCGTTATCAGCGGTGCTGCACCGAACCCAACTTCGGTATCTCGGTGTGGGGCCCACCTCTTTGCTGTGATGAACGTCCATGGGTTCTGCGCGCCGATGTAGTTCTCAAGTCCAAGGTTTCCCGCAACATAGGGCAGTTTTGCGCTATGCAAGGTCCATCCGTTGCTATCACGTGATAGTGTTATCAAACGTGCCCCGAGGGTGTTCAGCTGGGTCCTCTCTGTGGCATATTGAGCGACCACGATGAACTCGTCCTCCCCTCCATGTTTTCCTCGCACGTCAGTGGTCAGGTTGTAATACTCATGGAAGGTCTTGCTCATCTTCGGTTTGGTAGAGTATTGGAAGTGAACATCACCACCGTGTGTGTAGATCATCTCGTCCGACTCAAAGTGGATGAAATTGTCCTCAAAGTAGACCAAGGATGGAGTTTGGGGAAGAACTCTGTTGGCGGCCACTTCACCGTCGACCTCGAACAGCGTGACCTTTGTGTTCTCCCAAAGGGCGTAGACCTCTGGTGCTCCTTTCTCGTCTGGGTCCGTCAGCCATGCTCCTGTGACATTGGAAAGTCTGATGGTTGTGGCCTCGGTCAGGTTCATGGTCGTATCCCAAACGACGAAAACCTCATCCGAGGAAACTACAACATACTCCTCGAACGCATCCATTGATGTAAACGGTCCGAGGTCGTGGTCTGCAAAAGAAGTGGTGCTGATAACTACAAGCTCATCCATGGTACCTGGTGTGGAGACGCTCATGTTCGCAAGGAGGTCTTCTTCGACAGAGCCTTCGTTCTCGATGATATGGAGCTCATCGCCTTTGAACCAATAGGCTCTGAACTCTTTCTTCTCCAGGTCCATCTGGATGTCAAAGTTAGTGGTGGTCCCAGAACCATAGATTGTCACGGTGGACCTTTCTTCAAGCTCGATATCGATGACACCATCATTTGATAATACGGTCAAAGTCGATGATGATGGTCCATCTTGAACAATGAACAGGTCATCAGGGCCATCGGCACCTAGTACCGGAAGGTTTCCAGAAGGGAAGAACCTTCCAGTTTCTATGGACCTGATAGGTCCACCAGCAAGAAAGAAAGGAGCCGTTGTAACTGGCTCCAATGAATTACAATCATAAAGATAGATCTCACCGGCCTCTGTCCCTACAAGGACGACATCATCACCATTTCCATAGAGATCTGCTGTCGATAGGACCGTCACCTCACCCATTGGCCCTTCCCCATGGACCCAATGGTATTCAGGTGTTGGTCGGATGTAAAGTTCTGAAGCGGTGGAAAAAAGAAATGCGATTATGAAGAACACAGCGATTATCGAGAACAGGGCTGTAACGAGCAATCCCTTCTCGATAAAGAACTCATAGATGGTCCTTGCTTTGATCGCCATATCTTCACCTTTGTTCGCTTCTCATGCGCATGATAAAAAAGGGTCCCCAGGGTGGTGGCCAAACCACCCTGGAGGAGGGTATACAAATTCCTATTTAGACAGGGACGAATCCCTTGTCCTTGACTATCTGTTGTCCTTCTGCGCTCAAGATGAAGTCTATGTATTCTTTGACCAGGCCAGTTGGCTCTCCATCTGTATACATATGGAGTACCCTGGAGATCGGATATGTTCCATCTTTGACCGTGCTCTCGGAAGCTGCCACACCACCTATCTCGAGCACCTTGACCTCATCCATGAAGGCAAGGCCGACATAGCCAATGGAGTGAGGTGTTTCCTTGATCGTCTTCTGGACATCGGCGTTCGCGTTCTTTTCGAGCATTGAGTGGGTAGGGTCTTCCTCGTCGAGGACCAGCTCGTCGAACGTTCCGCGAGTGCCTGAAGCACTGTCTCGGCCGACTACGACGATGGTCGCGTCATCTCCACCGACATCTTGCCAGTTGGTGATGGTCCCATCATAGATGTCTGCAAGCTCTTCCATGGTCAATCCAGTAACACTTGTTCCAGTGTTGACAATGACTGCGATACCATCACCTGCGATGACATTATCGACAAGGTTCGGATATGATGCTGTCTCTGAATCCTTGATGCCTCGGGAGGCCATTCCAATATCTGCCCTGCCATCACCGACGGCCTTGATGCCAGCTCCAGATCCACCGCCAGCAAGGACGATGGAGTCGTCTGGATTATCATCCATGTAAGCATTTGCTGCTGCTGTTGCCAGAGGAAGAACGGTCGTTGATCCTTCTACCTTGATCTCTCTTACTTCGGTCGTAGTGGTACAACCTGCGAACACGGCGGTCATCACGAAGATGAGCGCCATGCACAAACCTGTGATCATTGCGATCTTTTTCGGGTCCATATTCAATCCCGAAAGTCGTGAATTGCCCTCCGTTATATATGGATAGTCGACATAGTCTATGGAAGGGACAATACCATCAATTGCTCTCAATTGAGAACGGGTCACAAAATTGTCACTATAGAACTATATATTCACACCATCTCGGCAAAGGCCCTCATGTATTATGTATGTTAGATAGTCAACACATAAATACTAAATGTATCATTGGCGAGCGCCGCGGGTATTGATTTATATAATCCTACCCGAATGTGAACCTAGGAGTGGTATTTATGTACGTTCGCAGGATCGCCTCGATATCTGCCCTCGCATTGTTCCTACTTTCTAGCCTGCTTATCCTTGCTGTACCCGAAGTTCCAGATGTGATCATGGACACCCCCATGGTCCAGGAGCCAGTGGTCATTGAGGAGCAGGTTGTTGAGGAAGATGCGTATGATCCCCAGAATGGTCCTTTAAAGGCAAACATCGTGGAGCCTGGACCATACACCCCTACGAGGATACCTACTAGAGGCACTGCTATCCATACGATACTCAGCTATGGTTTCGAAGGTACCAGCCTGGGAACTGGCTGGGTCGTTCGGGACCAGAACACTGGGGCCACCTACAAAAACGATACCTGGAACATCACATCCACTCACTACAGGACAGGCTCCAAGTCCGCCAACTGCTCCGGAGCAGGCCATGTCATAGGCGACTACCCCACAGGTAGGGGAACTGGCTACGACAACGACATGGACGCTTGGATGACCTATGGTCCCTTCGACCTGCGTGGCTGCAAGAACGCCACCTTCACTTTCTACTACTGGTCCGATGTCTACAACCTTGCAACTATTGGTGATAGGTTCATGTATGGATGCTCACGGAACAACTCGGTCTACACCGTGTACACTGGAGCTTACCAGAGCACAGACCCTTGGCAGACATCCACCAACTGGAACTATGTCGATTGTGACCTGATCTGGAAGGATGATTTCGATGGGAATGGTAACGAACTTCTTGGGGATTCCTCGGTCTGGATCGGCTTCATATTCCAGTCCAACGCAAGTATCTGCGGGGACGCTGGCTATAACGGAACCTTCGTAGACGACGTGGTCCTCCAGATAGAGACGACCACACCAACTGAACCCACAATGTTCAAGGTTGATGGTATCGACAATCCAGCATCACTCTCATTGCGCAGGATCTACAAGGACCAGCCTGTGTTCACATGGCAGTTCAACGACCCAGATAAGACCCCATACAACGATTACCAGAGTGAGTTCTGTCTCGAGCTTGACAACGAGACCGACTGGTTCGACGCTCCAAAGGCCACGATCAACTCATCTCTCCTGGGCTCTGTCAATGGAGCAATGAACTCCCTGCAATATCCATCCACGGCCTCACCACTTGCAGATGGCGAGAAGTATTACGTCAGGATCAAGTGCCGAGATGGTGCCGGTAACTGGGGACCATGGGGATACTCATCCTTCTATACTTCAGAGTTCAACTTCACCACCAATGATGATCCATCCCCACCCACACTGGAGACCTTCAATACAACTGGCATTCTCGTCAGTGGTGGAGATTCAGCCTACATCAACTGGACCATCAGCGAGAACGTCAATGACACAGACCCTGATGATACAATCCTGATAGACATTTACTACTCTGACGACGCAGGGTCCACATGGAACGACATATCGAGTGACGAGGTCAACGATGGCACCTACTTCTGGCCAGCTGTCCCATTGACAGTGGAGTCCAGTGACTGCATGATCAACGTTACAGCCAAGGACGGTTACGAGGAGACCTATTCCTACTCACAGTTGTTCACCATAGACAATCTGGCCCCGACCATCGAGGACATCAATGTCACCTCGGACCTAGGTTTCATCCATGTCGAGAGCATGGATGCCACAGGAGGTCTGGTCTGGTACAACTCCGCTGTTGGCATGGGTGATGGGCAGACCATCACTGTCCAGGTCAACTGGACAGATGCCAATCCGATACAGGCCAATGGAACCTCGGGATTCGGAGGTCAGACACCCCAGGTCATGGGTGTTGGCCCCTCGGACCTGGACTACACCGTATCATCCACAGACCTTGTCAACTACACGATAGATATCAACGTGAGTGATGGCGCATCCAGATATGACACCGCCGTCATCGAGTTCAAGGTGGACAACGAGGGACCTTCTGCTGTTGGAGAGCTTGCATCCCATGCAGACTCCTTTGCAGATCCCTTCACTCTGGATAACGATACAGAGTTCTTTGTCACCTGGAGCGTGGCCACAGATGAGGGGGTAGGCTTGGACTCTTACCTTTACGCCACCCATCCGGTTCCAGATAACTCCACAACAGACCTGAGCGCTATCATGAACGCCACGAACCTGGAGGGTAACACAACAGCCTATGTCAGGGCAGTGGACGTCCTTGGGAACCTCGGTCCTGTGGTATCTGTCAACATATCTGTGGATACTGTGCCCCCGACAGCACCGATAGTGACATCACCGACACATCCTACTTCAGACGTGTACTATTCAGAATGGTCGCCGATCTTTGTGTGGGAAGAACCAGCCGATATGACCTCCATCACAGGCTATAGTTGGGCTATTGACCAGACAGCAGACACTGAACCTGACGAGGTAGTCGATACGACCAACCGTCTGGCGACGTTCGTCGGTCTGCTCCCAGGCACTTATTACTTCCACGTAAAAGCCAAGGATACCCTGAACTGGTGGGGCAATGCCAGCCACTACAAGTTCTTGGTGGACAACCACTCAGCACAGGTCGTGGACATGTCCGATACCACCGCTTTCAACGATGGTGAGGCGCAGTTCAAGTTCCTAGCTACCGATGAGGGAACGGGCATCGACCTGGACAATAGCTGGTTCTACTACAAGTTCTACCATGAGGATAACTTCACAAGACTGGCCATGGTCCAGGACATTGACAACTACACCGTGTCGGTGGACATCCCAAGGGATTCTGGCTCCGACCTTCATTATTACGTTGTCTTCAATGACACGGCCACCGAACCGAACTCCAAGCGGTTCCCAGCCTCCAGCCATATCGTGTTGGATGTCATAGACAACATCCTTCCGACCATAGACTCTGTAACTGGAGATGCTGTAACGGATACCGGTGTAGCATTCAACCTGACAGTTACTGCCTCCGATAACGTCGACCTTATGTCTGCGACCTTCGTCAACGACATAACAGGTGCCCGTCAGAGCATGAAGCTGCATACTGGGGCCAGGAGCAATACTGCCACGTTCTACTACGAGTTCATGACCCCAACGGACTCCATCGATCCTATACAATACCATCTTGAGATCCTAGATACCTCAGGCAACATGGTCCGTTCCCCCGATGCTGGCAGTCACATCATCCAGCTCAGAGATGGCGAATCACCGTGGGCTGATGGCATCACTGGCGATACCGCAGGTGCACAGGGCGGCCAGGTGGAGATCAGAGCAACACCATACGACAATATCGATAACCTTACCCAGATCAAGGGAACCCTGTATGTTGGCGAGCCACCCATCCCTGTTGAGATGACGCCGTTCGGGACCGAGCTCATGGCGTACATCAACGTCCCGATAACCTCTGGAGACCTCTATTACTACCTGGTGGTCGAGGACAGGGACAACAACAGCGTTCGGTACCCGACCTCTACCACGAAGTACCTCATCTCTGTCCCAAGGTTCCTTTCACCCGCACCTTCGACCACGGTCTCTGGTGAGGTCAACATAACATACACACTGACAGACCTTGTTGGATTCGAAACAGCCGTGTCCATGTATCACAAGCACGAGACCGCTTCGTTATGGACACCCATCAGGTCCAATGCTCCGAACACAGGGTATATGGATTGGAACACGAACCTGGTCAATGAGGGCAACACACAGCTGAAGATGTTCATCTCGTTCACATCGTTCTCGAGGACCATCGAGGTCGAGGTGATCTCTGGTACGTTCACGGTGTCCAATCCGAACGCTCCTTCGCTTACGGTCAGCACGCCTGTCACGGGCAGGGAGTATTCGGGTGAGATGCAGATCTCCTGGAACGCCATGGACAGGAACGGTGACGACCTTGGCGTCTCGGTCTACTATGGAGAGTACGAGGACGGGGTAGATGTCTCCTCGATATCCTGGATGCAGATCGATTCAGGCCTTGCAGCCACAGGTTCTGTGACCCTGAACACTCTGGACCTGACCGATGGCCAGTATATGATCAAGGTCGTTGCGGATGAACTTAAGTTCAATGGTCTTTCGAACATCACCGTCGTTGGACCCATAACTGTTGCGAACACGCTATCGATGACCTTGAACGTGACCAACGATGCTGGAAAGCTCACCTCAGAAAGTGCCTACCTTACATGGACAGTTTTCAAGGCTGATGGTGTCACCAGGTTCGATCTCCGTTCGGACCAGAGCGTTGCTATCCAGGTATACCTCAGGTTCGGCAATGGCCAGTGGGAGCCTGTAGGCAACAGCTCGATGTATATCAACTCCTACACAGTCGATATGACAGGCCGCGCCAAGGGGGATTACACCTTCAAGGTAGAGTTCGTTGTTTCCAATGGTCTGCAGGTCGAGAAGGAGAGTGGCCCATACGAGTACAAGGGCGCAACCTCATCCGGTGGCTCCACAGCTGGCTCTACAAGTCTCATCATAATCATCATTGTGATCGTTGCTGTCTGTTTACTGCTCATCGGCCTCATGGCCCTTGTACTGATGAGACGTAAGTCCTCCCCAGCCGAGCAGGAGCAGGAGTACGAGGCTCCACCGATGGAGGACCTGCCTCCAATGCCCGAAGAGGACGAAGGAGACATCATTGACGATGGGGAGGAGTTCGAGGTACCCGCACCACCAGACATCGATCCTGTGGAAGCAGCAGGCGATCTGGCCATTGTGAGCGGACCTTACACTGACGAGCCGATGGAGGAGATGCCCATGGTGGACACTCCATACACACCTGTCCCCGATCCCAAAGCCCCAGCAAAGCCTGTTGGAGCTGCTGCTGTGGACATGCTGACGGCACCACAGCCTGCGACCCCCTCGGATGCCCCACAACTTCCTCCAGCAGAGGGAGAGAAGAAGGATTCCGATATGTCAGCTGCTCTGGACGACCTCTTCTCTGACATCTAGTCGGTCGAGGATGTGAAAGGGTCAACAAAAATTTGATATCCTTGGTACTGGGTATATCCTCGTAGGTATGAGGGCAGTACGGTGTATCATCAGCTTGGTCATCATCTTCAGCTTGGTGGCCTTGGTCCAGTTCTTTCCATCTGGAGCTGGGGATTCGTCCCAATCTAGAACTACCCTTGACCCGTTCCAATCCATTATCATCCAGAGTGATGAAGACCTGCTCATGTGGGACATTCCTGGCACTGGAGTGGAGGGCGACCCGTACATCATCTCAGACCTGATCATCAATTCAGCTACCAAGGGGTATGGGATAAGTATCTACGATACGACTTTGCATCTTGAGATACGGGACTGTGACATCTACTACGATGATGATAACAACGACTACAACTACGATGTCTACGGGATGACGCTCTATGATGTGGATAACGTCACGGTCACTGGATGCAATGTCATGGACCAAGGCGAACATGCCATCTACATAAGGCATAGCGAGAATGTGCTCATTGAGGATACGAACTGCTCGGACGCGGATTCAGATGGGATCTATATCTCAGAAAGTAAGTATATCAAGGTCAGGGAGTGTGAGCTCTTCAACAATACTGCGGGCATCGATTGCTATTATTCCAATGTTGTGAGCATCACCGATAACCAGATAGGCAACAGCAGGGCTGATGGGATATATCTGCGTCAAAGTACCTTTGTGACGGCCCATGGCAATACCATATCATCCAAGACCTACTGCATCGACCTGGACATGTGCGAAAAGATAACCATATCTGGGTCCACCATGAGCGGCAGGAACGGTATCGATACCGATGAGATCCGGTCAATGGTGATACGTGATTGCACCATCGACTGCAAGTACGATCCTGTCGAACTGCGTGATTGTCAACGTGTGACCATGAGGGATGTTGTGATGACAGGTACCGGCATAGTTATTGATGGTAGCTATCTCGACTCTTGGAACACCCACGACATAGACACATCCAATCTCCTGAACTCAAAGCCTGTCCATTACCTTACGAACCTCAGTGGTGGTCAGGTCCCAGATATCGAGGGCCAACTCATAATGGCCAATTGTGACGCATTGATGATCTCTGGAATAGAGCTGAAGGACCTGCACGTGGGGTTGCAGGCCGGATACTGTTCAGATGTGATCTTTGATGATATCAGCTTTGTAAACAACATCAACTATGGGATGTTAATGCGCAGCTGTGAGGTCTGTACCGTCTCCAACTGTTCGTTCACAGGTTCGGAGTACGGGTCAGGATTGGCCCTGTTCGATTGTTCGTTCAACACTATCCAGGACTGTGTTGCCAAGGACAATACTGGAGATGGCATCTACCTGTCCGGGTGTGTAGGGAACGTTCTCATCAACAACACACTGGAAAAGAACAGTGACGGGGTCATCATGTACTACTCTGATGTGAACTCTTTCGATAACAACACCTTTGCCAACAATTATGGGACTGGCTTTTACTCAAGTTACTCAGATGCGAACATGTTCACCGGCAACAAGGTGTTCGGCAATGGAATGGAGGAAGGAGGGTATTTCGAGGTCGAGGACTACAGCTACTTCATGGGCAGCTCCAATGGTGTGGGGATGTACCTCTATGATAGTGATGGGTCCATCATCATCAACAACTCTTTCGGGAGGAACAATGAGCCCTCTCTCAACTTATATTCGTCCAATGATGTTAGATTGTATCACAACAAGTTCGAAGAAGCTGGACTGCAGATAGAAGGTTCCTCTCTTGACCACTGGAACCAACACACTATCGGACCTACGAATCTTGTCAATGATAGACCGATAGGATACATCATCGATCAGAAGGATCAGGTGATAGATGGAGAGTATGGACAGCTTATCGTATCGAACTGTTCCGGGATCACGATAAGGAACCTTACCATAAACTGGACCGATGTGGGGATCTCGCTTGGTGGGGTGTACAATGTCGTAGTTGACAATGTCACCATAAGTGACAGTATGATAGGTATCGATGTCTGGATGGTCGAGAACGCTGTTATCGGCAACAACACGATAAGCGACATGCATGACAAAGGGATAACCGTCAACTGGGCATGGGACGTATGGGTCTGTGACAATGTGATCACCAACACCTCCGGCCCAGGTATCGAGACGGATTATTCTGATATGGTAAGTCTCAGGGACAACCAGCTTTTCGGTTCAGGCTTTGGTTTCGATCTCAACAACATTTGGAGCTACTTCCCATACACGGACCTGATCACGAACAATACGGTCAACGGCCGTCCTTTAAGGATCGTTCGGGACCTGAACAATGAGGTCTATCGTGAAGAGGCGGGACAGCTCGTGATGTACAATTGCACAGATTCGACCATCATTGGTCAGAACCTTTCAGATGGATCTATGGGCCTACTTGCTTCCTATTGTAGTAACAATCTCTTCGTTGGTCTTGATTGTTCTGGCAATTCCGAGGGGATGATGCTACTATCATCCAACAGTAACAAGATAATGTACAGCCAGTTCAACGACAACGAGAACGGTCTATACCTCTCATCCTCCTATAGCAACAGGATCACCAACTGCACTTTCTCTGGGAACTCCAGGTTCGGATTGAACATAGGATGGGACTCGTATTACAACAGAGCATACCACAACAACTTCATCGATAATGAGGCGCACATAAATGCCAACGAGTGGTGGAACTACTTCAACCAGACCGAGGGCGATGGCAACTATTACTCCGACATGCAGACTATCTATCCAGATGCTACTCATGATGGTGTGTGGTGGGATACTCCGTTCGAAGTGGAGTTCTATTACTACTGGTATTACCTCGCAGAGACAGGCATCTATGACCACTATCCGATCGTCGAACCGGTGGATACCTCCTACCCGATATTAGGCGACATCTCAATGAGAACGGGAACCACGGGAGACCGGTTCACCTTCCAGGCCTTCATCTACAGCCCGAACGCCACAGATGTCGAGGTGACATACTGGAACGAGGACCCGTCCAATAAGACCACAAGCGTCATGAGCTCGAGCAATGACATGTTATACGAGCTATCCGTGACCATACCCTACACGAGCCTCGAGCCACTTCGGTATCAGATTTCTTTCAAGGATCAGTTCGATATCGAAAGAATGTCCCAGGTCACCATGGTAACGATAATTGACAACGATCCCCCCCATGTGGATGCTGGTTCTACCATCACAGCCCTCATCGGGGACTCGATCAAGTTCAATGGCACCAGCAGCCACGATAACATCGGCATTGTCCTCTACACATGGACGATGAGACTTGAGAACGAGACGGTGGTCTACAACACGGTCTCTGGAGAGCATGTCTTCACAGAAGCCGGATACTATCCCATGAGGCTCACCGCTATGGACGCTGCTGGGAACTTTGCCACGGACACGCTCAACATCCTCATCCCACAGCCTCTGTCGATATTTGTGGACATTGGCCCTGTGCGGGGTGCCAAAGGCATGGCACTGGAAGGGGCGAACGTCACTGTTCAGTTCAATGGGCAGGAGTACAAGGCCAGGACAGACGATGAGGGATACATTGTTGTAGAGATGCCCTCGACGGTTGTGGGAACCTCTTTGAACATCTCGGCCTCCATGGAAGGTTACGAGAACATGACCTACTCCACTCTCGTGACCGATGATGGGAGCTTGGAAGAGAGGCCACCTATCATGAAGGAGGTCAAAGAGGATGGGGGTGGGGGAAGTGGCGCGGACTTCCTAACCTGGCTACTCATTGGTATCGCGATCCTCGTGCTGGTCGCTCTCGTGTCCGCCGGGGTCTACTTCATGGTCAAGTCCCGGGTATGGGCAGATGCGCACGAGGATATCGTAGATGTGCTCGGACCAAAGAAGAAGGCTGATGTCCCGGACGATGAATTGCCCGAGGCTAAAGAAAGGGAAGAACCTACCGAGGACAAGCCTAAGAAGAAGAGCTCCTCTACCAAAAGGAGAAAAGGCATACCGAAGAAGGGCTCATCCAAAAAGCGGAACAAGAAGGCCTGATAACCTATATCGTGAACAGGTCCTCCTCCGAGGTCTCGGAGGGTACTTCTTGCTGGTCCATCGACACTTCCGATCCCTGGTCCATTTCTGGTGGGGGTCCATTCACCTCAATATCTGATGTTTCAGCAACGTCGGTGTAGCCCTCCTGATCTGGAGGCAAACCCTCAGTTGGGGTTGTCTCGAGCTGTTCCATCGGCGTGTCCAGTGGGATAGACTGGTTTGTCGGGAGGCTCTCCGTATCAGCGATGGGGGATTCTGGACCAGTGGCAGGTGTTGCCTGTTCCTGCTCGACCTGCTCATTGGTCGCCTCGGTGTCCTGCTCCATGGGGCTAGTCCCCTCATGGGCCACGTCCTCACCGCCCTTCTTGCCTTTGAGGACAAAAAGAGCTACCACAACTATGGCTACCACGATGATCAATGCAAGGACCACTGCGCCAATGATGCCTGCAGCGATGAATGCTGTGTTGGACGACCCAGATGATCCTCCGTCCTGGCCTTCACTTTCTTCTATCGTAACTATGATGGTCACCTGATGGGACACAGATGCATCTATGGTTGAGATCACATCTATCACTATTTGGTCTTGTCCAAGTGAAGCTGTTGCTGGAACCTCGATAGTGATATTGTAGCTTTGAGATCCTTGATAAGATATCGAGGTCGCTCCACCAACGGTCACAGACCACCCCTCCGGTACGGTTGAGGCCGTTAGGTCAAGTTTCTCAATACCATTTCCCAAGTTCTCGACCGCGAACTCTGAGTATATCACCATCGACGGTCGAGCAATGAGCGAAGAACGAGTGGGGTCTCCAACAAAGATGGAACAGACCTGGCCAACATATGGTTTTAGCGTTACTGTCATTTGGACCGCGGTATCTGTTCGCGAACGTGCTGTGAATGGTACAGATACTGTTCCCATAGTAGCATTGGAAGGAGCGGTCAGATTGATGTATACAACCTCTGATACTTCCATATCCAACACGACGTGGTCGCTAGAAAGGTCCAAGATCCAACCAGATGGTATCGTAGCATCGATGTCATAGGTATCCCGGACGTTGCCAAGGTTGGTTAGCGCTATCCTACCAGGAATCTTTAAGCCAGGAAGCACAGAAGCTGTTTCCAATACGGCCTCCAGCTCTAGATCTCGCTCTACAGGTACATAGATGCCAAGCATTAGGTCCTCGGAGAGGGAACGATCGACATCAGCTGCCCTCAATGTCATGTTCACATTCCCTCCTTGTGTGGGATCGTCGAGTATCATCGAGATGGAAAGGGTCTCTTGTGTGAAGGGCTCAATGCTCTTTCGGGACAACATCGTCACATCCCACAAAGCTGGAACATCAAGCAATGTCAGGTTACAATCGAGCGGTACATTGCCCTGGTTGGCCAAGATGACCTCGAAGTCCGCTTGTTCACCTGCTGATGAGTTCAGTACAGGATTAGCGGTGGTGACGTTCAACAGAATGATAGGAGCTACGGTAATGTTGAACGGAACCTCGATGACCACACTGTTGGATTGGAGCGCGGCATTCACGATTATTTCATAGGAACCAGCTTCCACTTGCTGGGGGACGGATATATTGAAGTTGATGATGTCGCTCGAGAACGCTTCCACATCTACAGATTTTCCAGGTTTAAAATCGAAGTCCCAGCCAACGTATGAGCTCTTGTTCGGAACATTGAAAAAGATTGTGTCCAGATGGTTCCCTTGGTTGAACACATCGATCTCAAGGTCGATAGTGGACCCACCGAGGACCGTCATATCAGATACCGGTGCCGAAGCATCGAACCCATGCGACTCCAGGACAGTGATGTTGAGGTCGTACTCGTAATATATTGGCGGTGAACCCTCGAGGTAACATCCCACTCTGCTACGATAATACCCTGATGGAATGCCAGCCTTGGGGGAGACATTTAGCCAAACCTCTACGGTCTCACCACGATCAAGGTCAATGGACCCCGTCGAGATCTGACCGGTCAAATTCGTTCCATCGATGGTGTGGTTCAGCTCGAAAGAGAAATGGTCATTACCGGTATTGTGGACAGTGAACGAGAAGTTCGCATATCCATCCGGTTCCACCTGCTTTATGGATAATGGACAGTTGAAGTTGAACGACCTTACTTGTCCAACGGTCGTGGTCAATGTGATAGTTATGGGTTGTGGCAATGTCGAAGCTGTGCCTTTTAAGACCAGCGAGAGCTCATCAGAGGCGTTCGCATCTGCGGGAGCGGTCACGTTTATGGATATGGTCAGGTTATCACCAGGGTCCATCTTCAGGCTCCACCCGGACACATCCACGTCCCAATCGTCAGGTATCGGTTGGCCCGAGGATGTATTGAGCTCTAGCTCAAGGTCAGCATATCCTAGTCCAGTATCATTGAACGATACTTCATACAAGGTCCAGTCTCCAGGGTCCACAGTTCGCGATACTCCATCGCAGGATATGTCCACATTTGTCTGGACGAATCCACCGATGTTCGTTGCGGGATCCCCGAAGAAAACATACTCGACTAAATTTTTATAATCCAAGGAATCGCTTAAAGCCGACTCCCGGGCCAGATACTTGTTCACACCTTCGGTATACATATGGCCCATCTTCCTGACCCTATCAAGTCCATAGGCCTCATGGAAATATGTATTGATGGCACCCGACCTATCGAGATGGTCTGCTCCATTGGATGTCTGGGTCCCTGCAAGACAACAGATGCCTCCGCCATATTGCATCTTCAGGAAGGTCTCGGCAAAGCAGTCGGAACTATGACCGAAGTTCCCACAGTTACACGCCATCAGCGTTACTATCGGCAAGCGACCGAAGTTGGTCATCGCCCTGATATCGTTCGTATCGAAGCTTTCGTTGCCAAGCCATGAGGTCTCTCCACCATGACCCCAGAAGGCTAGTACACCAACGGAGTGGTTCTCGTAAGAAGTGAAGTTCTCGACCGTCGCTGCGTCCTGATATAGCTTGTTGTGGTTCCACCCTTCTGCAGATGTGTAGAAGTTATTGGTAAGATAATCCCCATATGTATCTCCACTGGACATGCCTGTAAGTATTGTGATGTTCTTTGCCCAAACCGCCCCAGGAGCATTTTGCTCATACCTGATGATCTTGTCCACCATCCATTGGGCCTGGGTTACATTAGATGAAGGGAGACGGCCGATATGGACATCGGGCTTTAGGTCCAAAGCACTTCTATCATTATCATAGGCCCCATATTTACCATCATCATTTGCATCCCAGGTCGCGAACAGTCCCATCGAGGTATAGACATCTGCATAGTATAGGTCTGTGAGGAAGGTAGAGGTCCAATCTGTGAACACCCGGGCAGAACAGACAGGGATCTGACCCGAGTCCCCCCCAAGGAGGACGTAGGAGATGTTCCAATTCTCCAGCGCGTCCTTGATGAAGTACTTGATCCTCTCCATGTTGTTATCGCCCTGTGATGGGAAATACGTTCCTGCATAGACATCTGTCAATGTGATAACATAAGTGCTCGTACCGGTCGAGTTACGATAGTCCGCTAGTTCCTGATATGGTGCTACGTATGCATCCGGTGTCAGTATGACCATGTCCCTATCTTCGTCACGGGCAGATGGGGCTTCAACTTCAAGTTCTGAAGGTGACTCCAGACCAGAATGGGCTATGACCATCATAGAGGTCGCTATCAATAGAACTAGACATATAATGGTGATCGAACGTAATAGCATTGTATCACCTCACTCGAGATGACCAAGCAAGTATGCAGTATTATAGTTTTAGAACTTCAATAACGCCGTCTATGTCCAAAAAGTATGACAGTTCCAACAATGCATACCATGAAGCCCACAGGAACCACCCATGAGTAACCCAGGAAGTTCGTAGACGCCTCTTCTTCCGAATCCTCCACAGGCGGTGTGAGAACATTCACGTAAGCTGTTCCCATCACCGTGTTGGTCCCATCCGTCACCGTAATTTCCACACCGTAAGCGTTTGCGATCATGTCCCCAGTGACCTGCACCCTATAGCTGTAGGTACCATCACCAGCCGTTCCATCCGGCTCTACCCCGTCGTCCATCGCTGTAACGATTCCGAGGCCCAGGGTCGACATGTCAAGAGTGACCGTTAGACCAGGATTGTCAGGGTCGTACGTGACCACATAGATGTCCACGAACTTGCCGTCCACGGCCCTCACGGACTCTGGTGTTACTAGTACATCAACTATCGATGGGGGCTGGTTCAGCCCGCCTACATTGATGGACAAGGTCTCAGCATCCGTCATGCCATATGGATCGGAGACCGTCACTGTCAGTACGTAGAGGCCATCCTCGAGGGGAGCCGTCCAGGTGACTGTGTCACCACCGTCTGAGATCAAGCCTGACCCTATGCTGTAGGAGTAAGTGAGCTCGTCCCCGTCGGGGTCTGAAGCGTCAACTGATATGGTGGCCATCTGGCCAGGTGAGATCTGGGTAGGATCTATCCCGACGGAACTTATAGACGGTGCGCGGTTGTCCGGCGGGACCTCTGCAGGGTCCACCTGGATATTGACGCCGTCCTTATCGTTGGATGGTTCAGGATCGGCAGGGACGACACCGGACACGACAAGGTAGATGGTGTACTGGCCCTCGAAACCAGTGGTGTCCATCTCCATCTGGAACACATCCTGTCCGTATGGAAGGACCGGGTCTGTCCGTTCCATGGTGGCGATAACGTTACCAGATGATGGATTGCCTTCTACGAGCTTTGCGACATAATGGGTTGCAGGGATGGTCCCCAGGTTGTCAACCCAGCAATTGAACGTGATTGTATCTCCAGAGGTGATGTCAAGTTCCGAGGCCTCCTCGATGCCTGCAACGCTCAGGTCAGTGTAGGACTCGGGCTCATTGATGATGTGCTTCGTGTTCACGGTGAGACCTGTGAGCCTCTGGAGCTTGCCGCTGTCCCACCTTATCTCGATGTCCACGGTCCCGGTGTACTCACCCAGTCCGAAATGCTGGACCATGGAGTTCTGCGTTGCGTGGTTTCCCATCATGGACTCCACATCCCTCAACATGGTGGTCCCATCGTTCGTGGTGAGCCTTATCCGTGCTCCGATGGCCCCTGTGCAGCCTTCCTCGGTCTTGAGCTCGAACTGAACATAGTCGTTATCGTTGCCCTGGTTCTCGTAGAGCTTGATGAATGCTGGGCCTCGATATTCCCCTCGTCCTGCTGTGACAAGGTCCATGTCCCCGTCCTCGTCGTAGTCGCACCAGGCACCACCTGTGGTGTCCCAGACCCTCAAGCCACACTGGTCAGAGATGTCTGTGAAAGAAAGGTCACCATCGTTGGAGAACATGTAGGAGTAAGCGTAATCGATGTTGTTCTTCACCTGAGGGAGGTACATGTCCACATCGCCGTCGTTGTCCCAGTCAGTGATCGCTACACCGAAGTATAGCTCCTCATCCCCGCCTGGAGGATATGCTGGAACGCCGGAGGAATCGAACATGTCCGTAAACGTGTAGTTGTTCTCTGGGCCATCGCTAACGAAGAAGTAGGATGAATCGCAGATGAGCGCACGGGCAAGGTCCCTGTGTGCCAGGTTGGACACCCACAGGTCGATGTTCCCGTCATTGTCGAAGTCAGAGAACGCAGATCCTGGACTATGGCCATAATACCACTCGGTCCCGCCCCAGGTCGCATGACCTTCAACGCCCTTGGCCGGGCCGACGTCTGTAAAGGTACCATCCTGATTGTTATGATAAAGGTAGTTCTGGCGAAGGAGATAGTTGCCGACATAGATGTCTGGCCAACCGTCATCGTTGTAGTCTCCCCAAGTGTATCCCATACCGGCTGCTGGGTTGTCCCCCTCCCACACGCCTGCAGCTACGGTGACGTCTGTGAAGGTACCATCGCCGTTGTTGTGCCATAGTGTGTCGGGATACTTGATGTTGTCCAGGTCGCGCCAGTTCAGACAGTAGAGGTCGAGGTACCCATCCTGGTCATAATCCCCCCAGCCTACAGCTAGGGTCGGGTATGGGTCTGTAACGCCGCCTGCAGACCAGGTGACATCAGAGAAGCTTCCGTCGCCGTTGTTCTTGAACAGCTTATCCTCGGAACCATTGACGTCGTTGCCGACGTAGACGTCGAGCCAGCCGTCATTGTTGTAGTCTCCCCAGGACGCGTAACCGTCCAGATCGAGGCCGGATGTGGATGAGACATCCGTGAAGTCGTAGTTCGGGGCACCGTTGTTACGGAACAGGTTGTTGCCTGTGACGAGAAGGTCCTGGTCCCCGTCATTGTCGTAGTCGCCCCAGCAGAAGTTATCGCCGTTGATGACCGGCAGTCCGACGCTCTCTGTGACATTGACGAACGTCACCGGTGCATCATCCCCGCTGGCCCGGGATGTTGGAGCTGCGGTTGTTGGGGTGATCATCAAGAAGCTGAACAGGAGGATGGCTACGGCTGCAAGACAGAGGGCGGCCGAGTTTCGTGTGCTGGTCATTTATGACAACTCCAGAGGCCATGGGCCAGGGTGTTCGGGGGACCTATCGGTTGGGGGATATATGAGATTAGTGGTGATTGTATTCGGTTGGAGCGAAAGATACAAATAAATCTCCTCCTCTCACCGGTTCCTACTTCATTGCGGGCGTGTGGCCTAGCCTGGATATGGCGCCAGCCTCCTAAGCTGAAAGTCGGGGGTTCGAATCCCTTCACGCCCGCTATTTTCTCCTTTCATGTCAGAATTGTAGAACTAGTCGAACCGTCCCCTTTTAAACCATCAGACCAATCCCACCCTCATGCACCTCATGGGCATCGAGCACGGCTCCAGGGCACTCCGGGCCACCGTCCTGAAGGATGGCCAGACACACCACGTCACCATCCCTCGCACAGAGGACCCTGACCTATCCCCCATCCTGGACCTCGGCAAGCCGGACATCACCGTTGTCACCTATTCCATGGGAGACTCACTTACAGAGATCGTCCCGCTGGAGAAGGCCGAGGATATGGGGCTTCTTCCAACTAGAGCTGCCGGAAAGGAGATAGGGACAGGAACGATGCTTGTACAGAAGCTCAAGGAGCTCGACTGGCCCGTCTACCTCGTCCCAGGTGTCCACAGGGCAACCCCATGGATCAAGCAGCCCTTCAGACGATACTCCCACATCTGTGCCCCAGACAAGGTCTGCGGTGCGTTCATGGGAACGAAGAAGGCCGGTGAGGATTTCATCCTGGTGGATGCAAGCACCAATACCGTCTCGGTGGTCGTGGAAGGATCCAAGATCACTGGAGGCCTCGATGCTCTTGCTTTGGCCCCTGGCCTCATCCAGGGACCACTGGACCTTGAGTGCCTTCGCGCTGTAGGGTCTGGTAGCGACGTTGAGAAGGTGTTCTCATCGTCTGGTCTGATGTTCGATTCGCCTACAGACATGGATGAGGATCCTTCTGTGGCTGTGGAGAGGTTCCTCCAGGGCATCGGTTCGGGGGACTTCCAGGCCCTTGACCTGCTGGATGACCTGTGCGACCTGTGCACCATGGAGATCTGCGCTCTGGCAGCAGCTGCGGACAAGCCTTTGGAGGCTGTGATCCTGGCAGGCATCTTCGCGGAGCTCGACCAAAGGACCAGGGACCACGCTTTTACCCGGGTCCATGATAGGCTCGAGATCGTCCGTGGAAAAGCGCCTAGGCTCATCCTCGGTGATGTTCACTTCTCTTCAGATGGAGCTTTGGAGATGGCCAAACAGATCTGTGCTGGGGCTGACACCATCATGAACTTCAAGGTCATCCGTAGATGATCATGTTGATGTATGGCATAATCAGCGAGAACAGTATGAGCAGAAGGCACGTTATCGAGACGACGAAGGCTACCTTGAACGATAGTGAGCCTCTGAAGTCCTCGTCGGTCTCCAGCTCCAGCGGGGTGCTTGGGCTTCGGAAGCTGAACTTTGCTACAGGGAGAAGTGTCTTCATCAGACCTCCTTCCTTGGCCTTTTCCAGCAAGTTCTTACCTAGGACCCTTTCCAGAATGTAGTCCACGACGTCCTTGAAGATGAACCCACCGTCGAGTGGCATCATGGGCAGTGCATTGAAGGTCCCTAACAGGATGTTGAGCCAGAACAGATAATAGAACACATTGGCCAACGTCCAGTACAGCTCATGAGGTAAGAGCCCAAGTGGACCCCGGACCTCATAGTTGGATGCGAAATCGAACGGTATCGGCATGAGGACACGCTGGACCGGAAGGATCACAGCTACGTATAGGACGTTGATAAGGAGCCTTGCAGGTGTGTCCTCATCTATAGGGTCCAAGGCTGACATGATCGGTCTGGACATGAGCTCTCTGAAAGCAGAGGCGTCCACGAAGGTCATCCCGAGGGGCATGACAGAGACACCCAGGAACCCCTTCCCCTTGAACCGATCGAAACCGGGGTATGCCTTGGCCTTGTCCTCGAGCTCTATACCTGGGATGTATCTGGTCTGCCAGACCTCGGTTGTGGTATTGGACCCTGGAAGATAAACGAGGTTCGGTTCAAGAACGGTGATGTTGATGACATCTCCGGCCGAGGTGTTCGACATCAGGTCATGGAACTGTTCGTACGATCGCATAAGTTCCCCGTCGATGCTGTAAATGTAGGTACCAGCTTCTATACCGGACTCATTGGCAGGGAAATCAAGCGATACCGATTGGATGTACATCCCCCATTTGACATCAACGAACGTGAACTCATCGTCCACGACGAATCCCAAAGTGACCGTGCTGTTGGGGTCTGCTGCGAAGTCTGTAATATCCAAGGACGAGTCAACCTTGTAGTTGTCGATGGAGACAAAGCTCCAGTATGGCTCCACACCAGCCCTGTCAGCGGGGCCGTCCTTGTAGATGCCCTGAACTATGAGGCCGTCCTCTGTGGGAACAGCAGAGCCGATGAAGACCCAGCTGAAGATGAGCAAGCAGACCAGGCCGAAGATGATGTTGCTAGATGGTCCCACGGCGAAGACCATGGAGCGCTTGGTCCGGGTCGTGTTGCCCATGTCCTCCTCGTGGGGTTCCACGAAAGCTCCAACTGGGATTATCATGAAAAGAAGACCAAGGGACTTGACGCGCATCTTGTTCGCCCTGGTAACGATACCGTGGCATCCCTCATGGATGAAGACCGCGATGATGAGCCCGAACAGGCCGTACCCAAGCGGGATCATTGGGTTCCAGCCAGGTATGACCAGGACCTCGCGCAATGTCACAGGTTCGACCTGCGGGTTCGTGGACCCCCAGGCTCCCAGAGTTATCATGAGGAGCATCAGGAGACCTGCTGCTGCGACAACTCCGAACGATAGGAAACCAAAGCCTACCCAGAACTTCTGACGCTGACCGACCTTGGCTATGAACTTCTTACCAAGCCCGGTCTTGAGCATGAGGAACGGCCCGTAGATCTGGAGCGGTATCTTCTCGTCCAGCTTAAAGTTGGCAAAAAGGACCAGGAACACGACCCATGCAATGACCAGAAGGATCACTACTATGAACTCAGGTCCGATGAAAGATGCCATTTGGGGACCTCACTCGTTATGGCGTTCCCAGATATCCTCTGGAAGCTCTTCGTAGATGCCTTCTTCCCCCTGCTTGGGCTCCTCTGGTTCTTCCTCCTCGGAAAGTTCGTAGACCTTCTCGGAGTCCAAAATCCAGTAGTGGATCCTCCAGACCTTGCCCTTCTGAAGGGTGACCTCGTCCCGGGTGGTCTTGAGAAGCCCTTCCTCCTCGAGCATGTAGAAGACATCCCTGTCCTTGGGGGAAAGCTTGTTATCGATACAATAATCGTTGAAGCCGAAGAAGTTCATGATGTACTCGGCCAGGTTGTCGATCTCCTCTTTAGGCATACCCTTCTTTCCAAGGGTGTTCATCAGGGCGGCCCTCAATACTCGCAACGTTACGATGGGCAAAATTATCCCTCTAGTCCCAAGAGCAGTCCCCGAACCGGATAATGGAGTATCAATTTTGCGGTAATAGTCGCTATGAACATAGATACCAGAACATTCCCACCCTACATTTCCAAGATTTCAAATACTTACCATGGAATAATGCTGCTTGCGAGTAGGAGGGTGCCCATGTCATTTCATAGTAACCGTAGATCGATGTTCCGCCCTTTGATCCTATGCCTGGCCACACTTGTTCTCATCGGGATGATGTTCGTACCGATGAGCAGTTCAGAGAACGGTCCAGATGAGGTCATTCGTACGAGTACGAGATCGGATAGCGTGGAGTTCCTCAACAAGACCACGGACAAGGGGCTGACCAACTGCAAGGGGAATTACTATCAATGGGTGGACTACAACGATGATGGTTACATCGACCTGATGGCCAGAGGCACCAAGCTCTTTGAGAACAACGGCGCACCCACCTATGATTTCACTGACGTTACAGCTTCTATCGGACTATCTGGAGGCTTCACCACGGGGTGCTGGGGAGACTACGATAACGATGGTGACATCGACCTTTACTCCTGTGCGTCCAAGGGGAACCAGGACAGGCTTTGGCAGAACCAGGGGGCGCCAAGCTACAACTTCATCGATGTGACCGTGGCTGCTGGTAACCCATCTACAACAGACCCTTCAACAGCTGCGGCCTGGGGAGACTACGATAGAGATGGTTACCTGGACCTCTATGTCGTCGATGGTGAGGACTGGAACGGTGGGAATCCCATCTATTATGCGGACAAGCTCTACCATAACGAAGGGGACGGGACGTTCACCGATGTGACAGTATCCGCAGGCATGGATACATCGTCCCATCCGATCTATGGACGTGGTGTCCAGTGGTCCGACTTCGATAATGATGGATGGCTTGACGCTTATGTATCGAACTACAGGATAGAACCGAACTACCTGTGGAGGAACAACAGGGATGGGACGTTCACGGACGTTGCTCACGAGTATGATGTTGCAGGGATCGGAAGGAACTCTAATGGGTTCAGTCCCGGCCAGTACTATGGCCATACCATCGGGTCGTCATTAGGGGATTACAACAACGACCAGAACATGGACATCTTCACAGCGAACCTTGTCCACAAGGACCCCACCCGCGGCAAGTTCTGCGACGATTCCAAGTTCTATGAGAACCATGGTGGGCCGTTCTATGGGTTCACAGATGTAAGATCACAGCTAGGCATCCCTACCTACCCTGTGGGGGGAACCGGTTTCGACCCTCATGACGGTGGCACCTATTACCTTGACGAGCTCTTCTCCAACATCTGTTTCGGTGATTATGATAACGACGGATGGCTTGATTTCTACATGCCCCAGGTCTATGATTTCCCCTGGACCGACTGTTTCCTTTACAGGAATAATGGGAACGGGACCTTCACAGATGTCCACGATGCAAAGGACATCCATACGCACAATGGCTATGCTGGGGCCTGGGCAGACCATGATAACGATGGTGATCTGGACCTCATTACTTACGGAAAGTATCCCGAGCATACGGCCATGGAGACCAGGTTCTTTGTCAACAACGGCACGGGCAACCATTGGCTCCACCTGAACCTGACCGGTGATGGGGTGGACAATAACCTTGATGCCTACGGAGCAAGGGCCACGATCTCGTACAACGGGATGGCCCAGGTCAGGGATGTTACCAGTGGCTCTGGAAGTCATAGCACACAGGAATCCAAGGTCCTTGAGTTCGGACTCGGAGGTCATTCTGGACCCGTTGATCTGGAGATATGGTGGCCTGATGGAAAGGTCCAGAACATGACCATCTCCCAGGTGGACAGGAAGGTCAACATCACAGAACCTGCTGATGGGCATGTGATCACTGAGCTGAACGCTTCTAGCAAGTTCATTGCAGGTAGATATCATGTCTTCGATGAGGACGAGGTCATTACCTTCGATGCGACGGTCACAGGAACTCCAGCGATATACGAATGGGACCTGGACAACGATGGAGTCCTTGACATTATTGGAACTACCTCCACCATCGATTGGGCTGTCGGGATACCCGGTAGGTACACTCCGCGTCTGACGGTGTGGGATGCATCCCGGACCATTGGAAGTCGCCAGACCGTCGTCGTCGAGATAGAGAACGTTGCCCCAGTGGTGAACGTATCCTATCCTGTGACCGTCTATGAGACACATCCGTTCACATTGTCAGGGAACCTGACCCAGGACACCCCTTCAGACCTTGCGAACATGACCTACCAGTGGGAGTTTCACAACGGCTCCACCTCGGCATGGACAACGGAGATGGACATTGAACTCTCCTATGCTGTCAAGGGTGACTATAACTTCAAGCTGAAGGTCAAAGATGACCAGGACCAAGAGGATGAGATAGCGTTCACCGTGAGCGTTGTGAACATGCTCCCAGAAACCTGGATAACCAACTCCAACTACACCTTCATCGAAGATGAGACCATTACGTTCACTGGTTCTGGGAACGACACCATCAATGACTTTGACATGCTGGTCTACAGCTGGGACTTCGACGATGGCACGATAAGCTCATGGAACTCCGACCCGAACACGACCTACAGTTTCCCAGACCAGGGCCCATACAACGTCACTTTGTTCATCAAGGACATCGACGGGGACATCACCAACGACTCGAAGGTGTTCACGATCTTGAACTCGGACCCGGTCATCGATGACATCGACGGGCCGCTTACAGGTTGGGAGGATTCCTCGATCAAGTTCGACGGTGAAGCCTCGGACACGTTCACAGACAACTTCTCGCTGGAATATATGTGGACCTTCGGGGACGGGGAAGCGTCCACTTGGTCGACCAGCAGCTCCAAGTCGCACAAGTATACCGAGAGCGGTACCTTTACCGCCTACCTGTTCGTGCGGGACGATGATGGAGCGATGGTGAATGGGTCAGTGAATGTTACGGTCAACAATCCTGCACCTACGGCGTTACTCCCTGATGGTGATGCTACGCGGTATCTGAAAGAAGCTGACCTTTTGGAGGTCACAGGAGCAGGCACTGACACCACATCAGACCAAGCATTGCTCGAGTTCAGCTGGGACTTCGGGGACGGGAACGTGACCGAATGGTCCACAGCCTCAACAGCATCCCACAACTACCATCGAAGTGGGAACTTCGATGTGGTCCTGCGGGTCAGAGATGATGATCTTGATGAGGGGAACATATCGTTCAAGGTCGTGGTCGAGAACGTCGAGCCAGAATTGACCAACGTCAACAACCAACCCAAGACCATGGAGGTCGACTGGGTAGTTGAATTTGGTATGACCGCTACCGATACCAACAACGATCTGGATGGTCTGAACTACACCTGGACGATAGACGGGGAGACCTACTTCGGTGAGGATGTCGAGTACACCTTCACGTCCGGTGGGACCAAGTCCATAACAGCAAAGGTCACCGATGATGACGGAGCATTCGAATCCGAGACGTTCACGGTGAGCCCGAACAATCCAGCTCCTCGGGCGGTCCTGACCGCCAACAGGACCACCATCTATGTCGGTGAGTCCATCAACTTCAATGCTACAGCCACTGACAATCCATCGGACCTGGACATCTTGACATATTCCTGGGACTTCGGTTCTGGTACGGATAGTGCGGGCAGCTCGACCATGGTCCATACCTTCGACGCTGTTGGTAATTACACCGTCAAGGTCTATGTCAAGGATGATGAGGGGGCTACCGGAATGGCCACTGTCACGGTGACGGTGGTGGCTAGAGCGACAGACCCTGTTGATGGGGAGGAAGGCACAGAGGTCTCCGGAGATCCACCAAGTTACGTCTACATGATCATAATCATTCCCGTTCTATTGCTCTTAGCTCTCATTGGTGGAGCAATATTCCTCATCACTCAAAAAGGACCAACCCAAGAACTACCACCACCTGAACCTGAAGAGGAGCCTGTCGAGGAAGACATCTCCGAGGGTGAGGTGGACAAAGAGGAGAAGCCAAAAAAGAAGGACAAGTCCTCGAAGGGTAAGAAGAAGGGTAAGAAGAAACAGAAAGCTCCTGCGGAGGAAGAAACCGAGGAGCTGCCCGAGGAAGATGCCCTAAAAGAGGATGGGCCAGATGAAGAGACCCCAGATGATGCTCCAGACCCAGAGGATGAAGGAGAAGATGACCTACCCGACGATAGCGATGAAGATGAAGAAATGGGTGAGGAAGAATGACCCTGGACAACACCATTTCCCCTCTAAGTACATACACGTACTGTAGCAGAAGCTTTTAATATGGTAAGTTATATCGGCATCCTCCACGCCCCATTGGCCATACTGGCCAGGGCTATTTCATATCAAGAGGTGCGCAAATGGTCGAGTTCAAAGCGGTCATAGCCGATCCAAAGGACGGTAGGACATACCAGACCGACGTTACGGGACATCACGCAAATTCCCTCATCGGCAAGGTCATCGGTGATGAGTTCGACGGCATTTTCGTTGCTCTGCCTGGCTATAAGCTCAGGATCACCGGGGGTTCCGACAAGGACGGCATCCCGATGCGAAAGGACCTGGAGGGATCGAGGAGACAGAGGGTACTGGTATCCTACTCCATCGGTTTCAGACCAAAGCACCGGGGCCAGCGCAGAAGGAAGTTCTTCTACGGAAGGCAGGTATCCCCATCGATATATCAGATCAACATGAAGGTCGTCAGCCACGGCAGCAAGCCGATCCCGGACCTCCTTAAGTCCGAAGAGGAGAGCAAATGAAGGTTCCGCAGCAGCCGGAGATCAACCTGGGAATGGTCGGCCACGTCGACCACGGAAAGACATCCCTTACAAAGGCCCTCACCGGAGAGTGGGCTGACAAGCACTCCGAGGAGATCAAAAGGGGTATCACCATCCGCCTGGGTTATGCCGACTGCGCGTTCTACAAGTGTCCCAAGTGTGACGATCCCAAGTGTTATGGGATAGAACCCAAGTGTAAACATTGTGGTGGAGATGCAGAGCTTCTCCGCTGCGTCTCTTTCGTCGATTCACCCGGTCACGAGACCCTGATGGCGACCATGCTTTCAGGCGCTGCCCTGATGGACGGTGCCCTTCTTTTGGTGGCCGCCAACGAGAAGTGTCCCCAGCCGCAGACCAAGGAGCACCTTATGGCGCTCCAGATCTCGGGTGTGGAAAAGATCATCGTGGTGCAGAACAAGGTAGACCTGGTGACCGCGGAAGAGGCAAAGGACAACTACGCCCAGATAAAGGAGTTCATCGCGGGCACCATAGCCGAGAACGCTCCTATCATCCCGGTCTCTGCCCATCACACGGTCAACCTGGACATCCTTATCAAGGTCATGGAGACCCTGGTCCCAACACCAGAGCGGGACCCAAAGAAGTCTGCAAGGTTGTTCGTCGGACGTTCCTTCGACATCAACAAGCCTGGCACCAGGCCGCAGGAGCTGCAGGGAGGCATCATCGGTGGTTCCCTGATGCAGGGACTCCTCAAGGTCGGTGATGACATCGAGATCCTTCCGGGAAGAAGGGTCGAGGACCACGGCAAGACCAGAAGGGAACCCATCCACACCAAGGTCACAAGCATTGCCACAGGCGGTGACATGTATGACGAGCTCACCCCTGGCGGGCTGGCAGCAATAGGCACCACACTTGACCCCCATCTTACAAAGTCCGACTCCCTCATAGGGACCATGGTCGGACATCCTGAGACACTCCCACCTGTTTGGGAGCAGTTCTCCATGGAATGCCACCTTCTCGACAGGGTGGTCGGAAGCTCCGAGGAGCTTTCTGTGACAGCGATCAAGACCAATGAGCCATTGATGCTCAACGCTGGTGGCGCATCCACTGTCGGGATAGTCACATCGGCACATGGCGATATCGCGGATGTCAGATTGAAGATACCTATCTGCATCGATTCCGACCAGCGCATCGCCATCTCCCGTAGGGTTGGTGGAAGATGGCGTCTTATCGGACATGGCATCATGACAAGCTGAGCGTTGAAGAGCTCAGTTCTTCTGAGATCCCTTTTGCTGTAGTGGACACCAACGCGTTCCTGATGCCGTTCCAGTTCAAGATCAACCTGGACCTGGAGATCAAACGGGTTGCAGGGGCTTGCGAGGTCATCCTCATCGAGCCCGTCAAGCGTGAACTGGACGGTTTGGCCATTGGCGGTAACAAGCATGCACGGATGGCCATCAAGCTCGTTCGGAAGTACAGGTTCGTACAAGCAAAGGGTGACGGCGACGATGCCATCATCGATTTCTGCACCAAGTACAACGCTTTCTGTGTCACCAACGATAAGGAGCTGCGCGGAAAGCTTCGGGATAGGAACATTGGGTGCATCATCCTCTATTCCAAACGGTACCTGGACTGGGAAGACAGGGGAGATCACGAGGTCGTTTGGTCCCCACCCTCGAAGAAGTGATCCCTTGTATGAGGACCATTACATCTAATACCTAGTAAGCATTCCTCCGCCTACCTTCCGGGAGGTATCTAGATAAGACCCATCACAGCGAACGCTGTAACCCAGGGCAAGGTATTGCCTCTGGTTTTGATACTGGTCATATCGGCACTAGTGATAGCTCCCATTGCCATCGTAACTGTCCACGCCCAGGAGCTTGAGGTCCTGGACACCCCTGGTGAGGTTGAGGATAATGAGGTCTTCTCCCTCAACATGACCATCACCAACGATGAGAACCAGACGTTGGAAGACCTCACCATCCGGGTCGGGATACTCTCTCCTGAAGCTGCAGACCCCAACGACCTTACCCAGGTGTTTACCGTCCAGGTAACTGACCTGGAGCCTAACAGCACCCGGAACGTGACGGGCCAGTTCAACTTCACATACGAGGATTGGATGGAGGATGGTCCGAACAACGTCTCTATCGTTGCCCTGCTCGTCAGTAACGGGACCATCGTCGATAGGCAGACGTTCAGGTTGGACCTGGTGGTGGAAGAGGAACTGGAAGTGGTCTGGTGGAAGACCCTCCTTGCCCTTGTCCCCCTCGTAGTGGTCTTCGTTGGTATCCTTGTCTTCAAGCTTTCTTCCAGATACGTCGCGCCGTTCGTCCTGATCATCGTTACCATCCCCATCGCTCTGCTTGCGTTCAAGGAAGGGTCCATAATGGACTCCATGGAGCGCATCGGGGTAGTGGTCGGATACAGTGTATCCTGGGGACTTTTGGATTACGTCTACTCTATCTTCGGAGCGTTCTTCTTCCTTGAGGCCCTAAAAAAGACTGGAGCGTTGATGTTCATCAAGGACGATTTCAAGCGCATCTCCAATGACAGGCAGCATCTCATCCTACTCATCGGCTTCTGCTTTGCGATGATCCTTGCAGTTGTGGCACCAGCTGGCTCGAACTTCGTCATCGCAGCGATGATGCTCCTATCCCTTGGCTTCAACAGATACGGCGTCGGGATGCTGTGTCTTTTCGGAAATTCGATCTCATCCGTGTTCGGCCTACTTGGTGTGGCCGTGGTCGCCCTGGCCGAGGTCACAGAGCTTGACCTCCTGGTCCTCTCTGGCCAGATCGGATTGTTCATGGCCTTCCTGACGGTCCTGACCCCTCTGTGGATGAACGTCATTTACACCAGGAAGGGGCTCATCAAGGACCTGCAGGACCCGGACCTTCGAGAGGACATCGTCCTCCTTCTGGCCATGGGTGGCGTCTATGCAGCCGTTCAGTTCCTTGTGGCATGGTTCCTTGGCCCCCAGCTTCCGACGATCCTTGCAGGAGCTGCTACCTTGCTCGTCCTGGTCCTTGCAGAGAAGACCTTCCTCAAGCGCAGGTTGAGCACGAGGTTGAAGAGCTTCAAGAAAAGGCCTAAGAAGGTGGATCCCATGGAATGGGTCCAAATGGTCTTCAAGACCAAGTCCTATTACATGCCCTTCTTCATCATGATCATCCTGTTGATGTTCATACAGCTTGTTGTTCCCCGGATATGGTTCCTGGACACCGCCTTCTCCATTGTCGATATCCCTCTGACCTTCTCTGCCATCAACAAGACAGTGACGTTCAACATCATCAAAAGCCCTGGGACGCTCGTTGTCCTCTCAACCTTGACCATCCCTCTGTTCCGAAAGAACTGGCCGCCAAAGGATAAGGTCAGGATATGGCGCAAGGAAGAGGAGGAGAGGATGAGGAAGGAAGGTATCATCGTTGATGAGACCTCTTCCGATGGCGATCATGTCTATGAGAAGCGCAGGTGTCCCAACTGCGATGAGACAGTCGACATGTCCTGGCCGGAGTGTCCTATCTGCGAGGAGATCCTTGTAGAGGATGCTGAGGGCTATGCCCAGGAAAAGCTCAGGAAGGAGGCCGAGGAGAATGAAGAGAGTGAGAAGAACACCCCGTTCAAGGGCAAGTTCGGTCCCAAGCTCAAGAGCGAGGACGAGTATCCGCTCCTCATAGCATCGCTCCTGCACACAAGTAAGACCATCGTGCCTATTCTCATCTCCATCTCTTGTTTCATCGCTATCGCGAACGTGATGAAGTACTTCGGAATGACCACGTCCATCGCGACAACGCTCATCTACTTCATTGGAGACTACGAGGTCATCTATGTCTTCTTCATCCCCATCATCGGGATGCTCGGGTCGGGTCTGACCGGGTCCACAACAACGTCGAACGTCCTGTTCGGTGGTCTCCATATCGAAGCCGCCTCGAAACTGGGGCTTTCTTTTAAGCAGGTCTCTGCAGCGCAGGTCCTTGGTTCCACCACGGGTGAGATGATCAGTCCGATGAACGCTGTGGTCGTGGCAACGGCCGTAGGCCTCAAGGACAAGGAGTCTTTACTGATACGGAGGATGCTGCCATCGTTCTTCCTATGGTTGTCCATCTGCATTGCCACGACGTTCTTCTTCATCTACGTACTGTGATCCTCGATTCGAGACCCTCTTCTTATCGCGATTGTATGCGAGCGAGCTGGTGAGACTTGAAAGGCGGATAATGAACGTTGTAGGGCACGCCTTCTCAAGTGCGCAGTATCGCAGCCCATAGGGACCGATACTGCTGCAGGGGTGTGGCCATCCAGCTGAATTCTGATTAATCAGAATTCAGCGGTTTTTTCATCACGAAGAGATGAAAACAACCAGAGAGCGAGCAGGGTGGGGAGGAATTTGGTGGGAGGGGCAGGGGCTCGAATGAAACTCCTGCTCAAAGAACAAATACCATCGAACCAATCCCTACCTATCGTTGAGGTTGCCGCATGGTAAGCATCACCGTCAAGGGACTTAGGGAGATAAGGTTCGGTCTCATCCTCATCTCCATCGCTCTCTTTCCGTTCTTCCTCATCCATGCCGCTATCATCTACCAGGGCATCTTCGGAGGCACAGCCCTTCTTGTCCGCTTCATGCAAAGCACCTGTGTCATATGCATAAGCACCATCGTTTTCCTGGTCCTGTTCCTGATAGGCTGGGTGAACACGTTGGTTGGGCTTGCTGTCAAGGCCAGAGAGTCCAGGCAGTTCGGCAACCTTGGAGCTTGCATTGTTGGGATCGTCATGTGGGTCCTTACCATACCACTGGTCGCTGGTATGATAATCTTCAACATGACTCCCTATGCAGAGAGCGAATCGTTGCTGTTCTTCAGAATTGCGTTGATAATAGCTCTCCTGTGGATGATCGTTGCACTCATTCCACAACATTACAAGATGCGAGTTCGAAGATGGGTCTTCTCGCTCATCGCCACAGTAGTTCTTCTAACGATAGTCTCCCTCATCCTATGGGTCATCGGAATGATGGAGTACATACACTGGACAGGTGTATGGGTCATGGAACTTGCATATATGATCTGCATGCCCATGCACATCATCGCATTCTCCAGAACGCTCTGGGCAAAACCCCGAGTGGTCCTCAAAGTTCACAGGGTCCAGAAGCAGGAGGAGGATGAGGAGGATGACACTGTCGAGGTCGCAGAGATAGTCAATGACTGACCTAGAAGAACACACAAATACCCTGACCCCTATGGGGTAGTTGGTGTCCCTTTTGCCAAAAAGTACCACGACCCCAACTGTGCCCCAGAGGCTTGAGGCCCTGCGGAAACTTATGAAGAAGGAAAAGATCGACGCGTATTGGATCCCATCCACAGACGCCCATGCGTCAGAGTATCTGCCGAAGTGCTGGCAGAGGAGGCAGTGGATAAGCGGGTTCACAGGCTCTGCAGGCGAGGTCGTAGTTACATTGGACCAGGCCGGTCTCTGGACCGACTTCAGGTACTACATCCAGGCAACCGACCAGCTCGAAGGTTCAGGTATAGACCTGTTCAAGATAGGCATGCCGGAGGTTCCCAGCCTTGAGGGATGGGTCGCAGACACTCTGAAGAAGGGACAGAAGCTCGGTGTTGACCCGAGACTTCTTTCCATCGACGCTGCTCGCAGGGTCGAGAGGAAGCTCAAGATCAAAGGGATACAGCTTGTCTTTGTCCACACAAACCTTGTGGACAAGATCTGGAAGGACCAGCCCGAGCCATCCAAGAAAGCCCCACGCATTCTCGCTGTTAAGTATACCGGCGAGAACGTGGCGAGCAAGCTGGAGCGGGTCAGGGAGAAGATGAAGGCTGTGGGGGCAAAGGCCCACGTCATCACATCCCTTGACGATATCGCGTGGCTTCTAAACATGCGAGGCTCTGATATCGAGTTCAATCCATTGTTCATTTCATATCTCATCATCACAGACACAGATGCCAGGCTCTTCATTGACAAGGCAAAGGTCAACAAGGGCATCGAGAAACATCTTGCAGGAACCGTCAAGATCTATCCATATGACAAGGTCAGGGACCATTTGAAGAAGCTTGGAGCCAGGAGCATCAAGGTCTGGACCGACCAGAAGAAGACGAATCAGTGGGTCCTCGAGCTTCTCAAAGGCAAGGACCGGATCTACAACGACAGAGCACCTTCCACAGACCTCAAGAGCGTCAAGTCCGATGTTGAGCTGGAGGGCATGCGGAACGCTCACATCCTTGATGGTGTGGCCATGGTCAAGTTCCTCAAGTGGCTCGAAGATAATGTTCCAAAGGGCAACGTTACCGAGCTCAAGGCCGCAAAGAAGTGTGATGCTATCCGCACTAAGGCCAAGGAATGCGTAGGGCCGAGCTTCGAGACCATCTCCGGTTATGCAGACCATGGTGCCATCGTGCATTACGCTGTGAGCAAGGAGACCGACGTCAAGCTCAAGCCAGAGGGGATCTACCTGGTGGATTGTGGAGGCCAGTACCTTACCGGCACCACGGACATCACAAGGACCGTGACCCTCGGAAAGCCCACCAAGGAGCAGAAGGACCGGTTCACAAGGGTCCTCCGCGGCCACATCGACCTTGCCATGCTCAAGTTCCCCAAGGGTTTCAGCGGAAAGCAGATAGAGATCATGGCCAGGAAACCTCTGTGGGATGCTGGTCTCAATTACGGTCACGGGACCGGTCACGGCATCGGTCATTACCTTAACGTTCACGAAGGCCCAATGGGGATCACCCCAAGGGATGTAGGTGTGCCTCTTGCACCCGGCAATGTCATGTCCAACGAGCCTGGCTACTACAAGGAAGGTGGCTACGGCATCAGGACAGAGAACGTTATCGTGGTCGTGAGAGAGGACAAGCTTTCCAAGGAGCAGGAGTTCCTGGGCTTCGAGACCATCACGGCCTGCCCCATCGACAGGGACCTTGTTGATACGGCCCAGATGACCAAGGATGAGATGAAGTGGCTGAACGACTACCACAAGTGGGTCTACGATACACTGGCTCCAAAGCTTGACAAGAAGCACAAGGATTGGCTAAAAAAGAAGACCCGAGCGTTGCGCAAGAAGTGAGTGGAGGGAAGCTTCCAAACTATCAGGGAAATATTGTCCCAGCATCGTCCAATATGGTTATCTGATCAGATGATGGGACAACCGTTCTTTTTCCGTTTGGAAGGTTTCTGTAGCGAGCTTCTCCTACGCACTCGTCTTCTCCTTCGAAATCGACCATCATCTTTTGAACGAGCCTATCGGACCACTCAGAATAGCTCCCGACCGACAAAGAGGGGTCATTCTATCCACTATTTTCATATGACAGCAACTTTAGTGGATAGAATGATAATTTTCCACCAAGTCGGTCGGGAGCTATTGAAAGATGAAGTGGTCAGAGAGGCTCGTTTTCAACTCGAAGAGCGTGTCCTCCACAGCCTTCTTCACCCGCTTCTGCCTGCTCAATGACGATATGATAGCGTCAGTGTTCTCCCGCATGGACCTGCGCCTGCCGGACAGACCTTCGAGCATTGTCAGGACCAGCGGCCCGATGGCATGGTGGTATCCACCCTCCATCACAAGGCTGCACTTACCAGGCACCCTTCTTCGAAGGAACTCAGCGATCGCATAGTATCCAGCCATGGTGAGGCTGATGTCAGCTGTGTTCTCGTTGAAGTGCGCATCGAACCCACAGCATCCGATGACGAAGTCGGGATTGAACTGTCCCATCACAGGGTCCACTATCTCCTGGAACACACGGATGTAGTCCTCGTCGGATGCTCCGGGTGGCATGGTGATGTTGATGGTGTATCCTTTCCCATCTCCCTCACCTATCTCGTTTGCAAAACCTGTGTGGGGGTAGATGGTGGCTGGATCCTGATGGATATCAAGGACCAGGACATCTGGGTCCTTGTAGAATATGGACTGCGTACCGTTGGCAGCGTGGACATCCCAATCGAGGATCATTATCTTCTTCTTGTTACGCTTCTTGCGTAAATGCTGAGCTGCGACGGCGGCGTTGTTGAAGAGGCAGTAACCACCGTAGTTCTCTCTGGAGGCATGATGTCCAGGGGGTCTGACCAGGGCAAATGAGAAGTCCTCCTCCCCATCTATGACCCTGTCAGCTGCAAAGATGGTACCGCCCACTGCAAAGGTGGCTATCTGGAACGTGTTGTAGTTGAGATATGTGCTGTCTCCAAGGAACCCACCACCCTTTGCACTGTAGCTTTTAACGAACTCGATGTAGTCCTTATCATGAACAAGCTCCAGGACATCCTCGGCAACCGCTGGGACCTCGGAGAACAATGGATAGTCCCTGTCGAACACCCGCAGCCGGGTGTCCAGAAGGTTCATGGCCTTGGTCAAACGCTGAGGGTCCTCGGGGCTCTCATTTGTGGAGCGATGAAGGATGTGAAGTGAACTGTAAACGACACTGATATCGCGGAGACCGACGTCCTGGACGTCCCAGTCCCGGGCACGCATGACCTCCTTGGAAGGTTTGGCAGGCTCCTCCTCGGTCTTGACCTTTGGTGGTTCGTCGACCTCGGGGGGTTCTTCCTTGGGTGTAGGCTTCTCGACCTTGACCGGTTCCGGAGCCTTGACTTCTGCCTTGGCAGGTTCCTTATCCGGCATGTCGGGCTTCATGAACTTTGCTGGGATCTCGACGGTCTCGACCTCTTCCTCGGGTTCGGAAACTGCCTGCTGAACAAGCATCTGTGCTGTGGACAGTTCAGACCCTGGGTCTCCTCTGTAGAACCGATCTCCAAACCCCGGCTCCAGCCCAAGTAGTCTGCGGAGCTCGTCCGAAAGCCTCCGACGAAGTTCATCCTCGTATCTTGCAGCCTCCATCTCCTGGGCACTTACCTGGTCCTTCTCCATTCTTGAGGCTGCAGCCAGGAACCTGTCCAGCTGTTCCTCGAGTACTGTTTTTGATGCTTTGTCCAGGGACATCCTCTGCTCGAGCTCATCGAGCTCCCGAGAGCGCTTCTCGATGTCGGAGGCTATCTTTGCCTGCACCAGGAGGTCGCGCTTGATCTGGTTCGGGTCCAGGATGCCGATGATGTTCGTCGCATCACCGACTACCAGGAGATAGCTCCCACGTTTCTGGATCTCCTCTATCTCGTGGACGGCCTTGTAAAGATAGGTATCTGGATCGTATAGCATGGCTGGTCCTGCGTGTGCAGATGCCTTTGAACCAAGGTCTGTGCCTTTGGCAATGAGCGAGGCCAGAAGCTTTAGTGAGATGTAGGTGAAACCGTCCTTCTTTCTGAAAAGGACACAATACATATGTTCGTCCGCAAGGAGCGAGGCCGCCTCCTGAAGGGTCATGTCATCGGAACCGATGGTGAAGTTACTGTCCGATAGCTCACCAACGGTCAACATGCCTACTCATCCTCCTTCAACTTCTTGGGGGCCTTCTTCTTCGAACGCTTACCCTTAACGGACTCGGAGCTCTTTTTGCTTTGCCCCGGTTCCTTGAGCTTCGACCGCTTTGGAGCATCCTTGTCCTTCTTGGGACGCCGGACGGTCACCTTTCCCTTTTCAGGCTTCTTCGCCTTCTTTATCATCGTCGGATTTGTCGAGCGGCCAAAGGTCCTTCCTCTGTGTTCTTCTTCCTCGTCTTCCAGGCCCTCTTCGGCCCTACTTCGGCGCGTTGCCATGTAGACGATGAACGCTATTGAACATGCCAGAAGGAACAAGCCCAGGATAAGAAGTAGCCATCCGGCGGAGGTCCCACCACCACCATTGCTTTCCTCCTTGGTCACATTTATCTGTGGAGAATCGGTCCTGCTGGTCTGCACGAAGGCGTTCTCAGTTGAGATAAGGCAGACCACATAGAATTGACCTTCAGGTAGGTCCTCGAGCTCGATACCGCTTGCTCCCCAGGAACCAGAGCTTTGATCATAGGTCAGCTGACCGTTTGCAGCCATTGATGAGTTGGACCAGTAGAATATCTCGTACATGCTTATCTCGACATCTTCAGGTTCGATAAGACCCACTCCTCGCTCTGAGGATGTGGCCTTGAAACCAGAAATGTCCATGTACATTGGCTCTTCCGAAGGCGCCTTGGTCACAGGGTCTTCATAGAGGACGAACGTCGGGTCCTCGACCTTTATCTGTGCCGCCATCTGGATGGTGGTGACGAGTGAGGTAACGTTGTAGGTCTCCGTACCAAGCTCCATTTCAAAGCCGGCCTGGAAGAAGAAGCCTCCGCTCTCAAATGGTAACTGAACTGTCTCGACATATGGATAACTGGCTCCTGTGGGAACGGTGGTGTTTCCAAGAGGTTCTGTCCCCCACCATCTCATCCATGAGGAGTGAATGGTTCCAGCACCGATGTACTCTGCGTTCCATTGCACAGTGACACTGGACCCTGCCGTTAGGGAACCAGTGGTGACGGTCAGTTCGACAAAGGGCAGGATGGTCAAGGGCACCGTCGAGGACTTATGAACGGCACCGTCGACATAGACCAAACAGTAACCATGGAAGGCTCCAGCATCACCTGAAGAGATGCTGTCGGAATACTCTGCGTGCCAAGAACCGTCAGGGTCCTCGTACGAGGACTCGAACGATGTGAGGTTCTGACCCCAATGCAGGATGGAGCCTTCTATCAGCCTGTCCCTCTGGATAACGAAACGGGCTGCTTCCAGATCATTGTATGAACCCTCATCCATGTGGACAGACCATGTGACAGTCCGGGCCTCTCCCTCGGTCCACTGTGAAGGCATCGTCCCAAGTGTGATGTCGACAAATGGTAGCGAGGACTGGTCCTCAATGACCTCGAACGTGTCCTGGTCGCTTGTCCATAAGGTGTTCCCATCAAGCTGGGAGTTCCCAAGGGATGCTGACCAGGAGGAGTTGGTCCGAGATGAAACGTAGAAGCTCTGGGGGGAGATCATAGGATCGGGAGTGTTCTGCTCGAGAAGGATGGAATCTGTGGTCGCCTCGACAACATACGAATAGTAACCTGTTGTGGAGGGAGCTGTGAAGGTTGCGGTGTAATGTGAGGTCGAGCCTCCTTCCAACTTGCCGCTGTAGGTGCCAACCACACCCTGCGAGTCTGACACGACAACTTTGGTTGAATCAACGTTCAGGGTCCCGTTCACCCACCAACCAAGTGTTATGGAGGAACCTGTGACCACCTGGGATGGTGCATCGTAGTTCTCATCGATCTTGATGTATGGCTGGGCAAGCTCAATGAGCTCAAGGCCGATGCGGATGTTCTTCGGAACATAACCGTCGTCCGAGGACCCAGGTGTGGCTATACCATCAGGGTTCCCAAGGTCGCTTGTGGGAGGGGCCTTGTTGCTTGATATCTCCACAAGGAATGAAAGTGATCTGCAGCCAGGGTTCGTGCCGTTGGTGTTGGTCCCGTTCTCGTCCCAAGCTCCAGCATACACCCAATCCTCCCAAGTACCATCGGTCATCAGACCAGGGAACTGGTTCATCCTTCCATACGAATAATATGTGCTCCAGGGACCTGCTGCTTGAGATAAAGATTGAGCCACTGACGAGAACGCCCTATCATCAGGGCTTTCGTCACTTGCAGTATTGTGAACCGATGCTCCCCAGCTGTAACCTATGAGCTCCAACCCGCTATGCCAGCTCAATGAAGATACGAAGATATGGTCCTCCATGAGCTCGAAGATACCATTGGTCTGGGGAGTGGAGAGAGGATCGTTGGTGACACCGTATGGATAGTCCCTGTTCAGGTCCACTCCATCTCCGTTCTCTCGTATATTGTTGACATATCCCCAAGGGTTGAGGCACGGGATCACATAGATCTCCCGGGTGTCCAGAAGGTCCTTGATGTACGGGTCAGTGTCATATGACCTGACCAGATGGTCGATCAGGTACATCGGGACGATAACAGAGATGGACTCGTTGCCATGATGCCCGCCAACGAAGAGGAGCTCAGGCTTTTGCTGGACCTTGTTCTCGTTGGTTATCCTGACCAATTGGATCTGGTATCCATCCCGGCAGTCAGAGACATGGTAGAGGTTCTGCAGCGTGTCCAACTCTACAAGGTCTGGATACAACAGGTTCAGAGTGGATAGCTCATCCTCTATCTCTGAAAGTGTCATGTACTGATAATCAGCTGCCCGGGTCTGTGCATAAGCTTCGGGTCCTTCATGACCGACTGCACCCTGTGCGCTCATCAAAAG
>JANQNL010000132.1 GCA_028279585.1 Thermoplasmatota archaeon | reverse complement strand
TTTGGAATCCATCGTTACATTCCATGGAACGACGATTGAAATATCCTCAAGTGTTTGTTCTTGTTCGGGAGCCCAAGGCATCATTAGGGGTAATGTATGAGGCCCCATTTTACGTGATGTTCCATAATGTGTGACTAATGGTAAATAATTTTGGATTTCTGTAGTAAATTACTACAAATCACTGAAACATGACTTCATAATGCTCCAAAAAGATTCCTGTTTTGAGCGGTAAACATGAGCACTCCTACCTTGGTTTCACAAGGATCCCACCATAAGTGCGGGACCTCGGCAGACCTCGAAGCGAAGCTCATGTCACGTTATCCAAAGAAGTTCGCAAGCCACGACCTTATCTTTTCATCCATCCACGGTGGGGACAGAATATTCATCGGGACGGCCTGCGGTGAACCTCAGTACCTGATAAACATCTTAGTAGAATATGTGGAGTCCCATCCAAAGGCGTTCTTTGACGCGGAAGTGTTCCACGTATGGACCTTGGGGGTCGCCCCTTACGCGGACAAGAAGTTCAGAAGCAACTTCCGCCATAACTCGTTCTTTATCGGTGATAACACTAGAGAGGCTATAAACGATGGATTGGCAGACTACACCCCCATCTTCCTGTCCGAGGTCCCAGAGGTGTTCCGGTCCGGAATGGTCCCTATCGATGTGGCCCTCATCCAGGTCTCACCACCTGACGAGCATGGGTTCATGAGCCTCGGTATCAGTGTGGATATCGTCAAGTCTGCTGTCGAAGCGGCACGCGTCGTCATAGCCCAGGTCAATTCCCAGATGCCACGGGTCCATGGTGATGGGTTCATCCATGTTGACGATGTGAACTATCTGATCTTTCATGATGAACCTTTGCTGGAGTTCGAGGCTACGGTTCCAGATGAGATCGCTTCCGCCATCGGAAAGCATGTGTCCAAGATCATCGAGGACGGGGACACGATCCAGGTAGGGTACGGTTCCATACCGAACGCCATCCTCTGCAACCTCAAGGACAAAAGGCACCTTGGAGTCCACACAGAACTGGTATCGGATGGTCTGGTGGACCTCATTAAGGCTGGCGTCATCGACAACTCCCACAAGACCCTGGACCGAGGCAAGGTCGTTGCGACCTTCTGCATGGGCAAGTCATCCACTTACGAGTTCATCCATGATAACCCAGCCATCGAGTTTCGCTCCATCTCATACACCAACGATCCCCTGGTAATTGCGCGTCAGAGGAACATGGTTGCCATCAACTCCACATTGGAAGTAGACCTCACAGGTCAGGCCAGTGCAGAATCCCTCGGCAAGACCTTCTACAGCGGGATCGGTGGACAAGCGGATTTCATGCGAGGCGCTGTCCTGGCACCAGGTGGAAGGACTATCCTGTGCCTGCAGTCCACAGCAGACAACGGGCAAGTTTCTCGGATAGTCCCATTCCTTTCTGAAGGCGCAGGTGTGACATTGACCCGTGGTGACGTCCACTATGTGGTCACAGAGTTCGGTATCGCTTACCTTCATGGCAAGAACATCCGGGAAAGGGCCATGGACCTCATAGCCATAGCCCATCCCAAGTTCAGACCACAGCTCATCAAGGAGGCCAAACGTCTCAATCTTATCTACGAGGACCAAGCCTTCATGCCAGGAAAGAAAGGACAGTACCCAGAACACCTTGAGACGTACAAGACAACGAAGACTGGACTCAAGCTCTTTTTGAGACCTGTTCGGATCAGTGACGAGCCCCTGCTCAAAGACCTTTTCTATTCTCTTTCCGACCATTCGCTGTATAGACGGTTCATCTCTGCTCGAAAGGATATGCCCCATGAGCGTCTCCAGGAGTTCGTGGTCATCGACTACACAAGTGAGATGTGCATACTGGCCATCCTAGAGAAGGAAGGCCGGAAGGAGCTCGTTGGAGTTGGACAGTACGGTATCAACCAGGACAAGCACAGCGCCGAGGTGGCTTTCGTTGTTCGAGATGATCATCAGAACCACGGCGTGGGAACGGTTCTTATCGAGTATCTTCTTCTTCTGGCCAAGAAACAAGGACTCCTGGGTTTCACAGCAGAGGTTCTTGCTGACAACAGGCCAATGATGCGTGTCTTTGAGAAGATGGGCTTTGATATGGACAAACGGATCGGTGGTGGTACCTACGAACTCCGCATGATGTTCAAGGAGGTGTCGGATGACAGGAAATGATATCCGATACCTGTTCGAACCCAGATGTGTTGCGGTCATTGGTGCCTCCTCGGACCCTAAAAAGATCGGCTACATCATCATTGACAACATCATATCATCCGGCTACGAGGGTCCTGTTCATCCAGTGAATCCGAAGGGAGGCCAGATATTGGATCGTAAGGTCCATACCTCGATCTCGGACATCGATGGACCTGTGGACCTTGCCACGATAACCGTCCCCGCCCAGTTCGTCATGGACGCTGTCAAGGATTGCGCGAGAAAAGGCGTCAAGTACATCTCCATCATCACATCAGGCTTTTCAGAGATAGGTAACCACGAAGAAGAACAAGCCTTAGTGCATGTTGCACGTGAGAACGGGATGCATATCCTTGGACCCAACATCTTCGGCATCTACTCTGCCAAGGCGAAGATGAACGCTACGTTCGGCCCAAAAGGCATCATGCCAGGCCACGTTTCGATCGTAACACAGAGCGGTGCCCTCGGTATCGCCATGATCGGAAAGACGAAATCAGAGCGAATTGGACTATCGTCCATAGTCTCCATGGGAAACAAGTGCGATGTGGACGAGGCCGAGGTCCTGGACTACCTCATCGAGGATGATGACACCAAGGTCATCCTGATGTACATCGAGGGGATCAAGGACGGAGAGGCATTTGTCCACAAGCTCAAGGAAGCCACAAAAATAAAGCCCATAGTGGTCCTGAAGTCCGGACGCTCCAAGCGTGGGGCGATGGCAGCTGCATCCCACACAGGCTCCCTGGCTGGAGCGGACGAGGTCTTCTCGGACGTCATGCGCCAATGCGGGGTCCTAAGGGCCGAATCCATCCAGGACGCACTGAACTGGTGCAAGTACCTGGCGAACTCGGTCCCACCCAAGGGCAACAACTGCATCATAGTGACAAATGGGGGTGGAATAGGTGTCCTCGCTGCTGATGCTTGCGAGAAGTACGGCGTGGACCTGTCGGATGACATTGAGACCATGAAGGCCACATTCGCTGATGTGGTCCCATGCTTTGGTTCTGTGAAGAACCCTGTCGATATCACAGGCGGGGCCTCATTGCAGGATTACGAGAGCTCGTTGGATGTAGCGATTGATAATGATAACATCGATTCCATCATCTGCCTGGGATGCGAGACAGCCACCATAGCCTCTGGCTCTCTGGACGAGACCATCAGACGTGTATATTCCAGAGGCAAGGTGGAAAAGCCCATGGTCTTTTCGTTCTTCGGAGGCTCCGAGATCGAGGGGAACTGTGAAAAGCTTCGGTCGGATGGAATCCCGATCTACACCGATGTCTACGAGGCGGTCTCTTGTCTTGGAGCATTGTACAACACCTGGAAGCATTCTTCGAGGAAGGGAAATGGGACCGAGGACCCAGGTGTTGACCTGGTCTGTGTCAACAAGGTCATCGACGAGGTCCTTGCAGACGGTAGGAACTTCCTTTTAGCACACGAAGCAAAACTGGTGATGGATGCAGCAGGCATCGCTATGCCCAAAAGTTTCATTGCAGCAGATCTGAAGCAGACCATCGAAGCTGCAGAGGCCATAGGATACCCGGTCGTCATGAAGATAGTATCGAAGGATATCGTGCATAAGAGCGATGCTGGTGGAGTTGCTTTGGACCTGCAGTCCAGACATGAGGTCATGGATGCTTACGAGGCCATCATGCACAGCTGCAGGCGCTATGCACCAAAGGCGAAGATAGAGGGTGTGGAGGTGGTAGAGATGGTCCGCATGGACGTCGAGACCATCGTAGGTGCACGTATCGACCCATCCTTCGGGCCAGTGGTCATGTTTGGGCTTGGAGGCATCTATGTGGAAGTGATGAAGGATGTGTCATTCAGATCATATCCTATAGACCGTTCAGAGGCCATGAAGATGGTCTCCGACATCAGATCATACCCTCTTCTTCTGGGTGTTCGTGGAGAGGGCAAGAAAGATATCTGCAAGGTCCTGGACTGCATCTTGAAGGTAGGTCATCTGATCAAGAACGTACCCACGATAACAGACATCGAGATAAATCCCCTGGTGGTCTACGAGGAGGGAGACGGGGCGAGGGCTTTGGACGCCAGGATACTTGTATCACCAAAAAAGGAGGTCTCATCATGAGAACCATGGTCGTAGGGTCTGTAAGACCCGATGCTGGAAAGACGAGCTTGATAACTGGACTGGGCCTGTGCCTGGACCAAAGGATCGGATACATGAAACCACTTGGAGACAGGTTGTTCTACAGGAAGAAGAGACTGTGGGATTACGACTCTGCCATCGTTGTGGAAGCGTTCGGTCTGGAGGATATGCCTGAAGAGATGAGCATAGGCTTTGAGCACACGAAGCTTCGGTTCATGTATGATGCTATTGGCATCCAAAATAAACTGCAGCAACTCATGATGGACATTGGCGCTGATAAGGACACTATCCTAGTGGAATCTGGAAAAAGTTTGGCATTCGGTTCTTCCCTGCTACTGGATCCAATATCGATCGCAAGGATATTGGATGCGCCTTTGATATTGATCGTATCAGGTGATGAGAACAATATCATTGATGATATATTCCATGTAACTCGGATGATGGCAGCTGATGACATCGATATAATGTTCATCTTGAACAAGGTTCCAGATGTTGATGAGTTCGATCAAACCTACATGGAAGACCTTAAGATGATGGGTGTAGAGATTCTCGGTAGCATTCCTTATTATCACGAACTTACCTCGATGATGGTAGGCTACCTCAACGACAGATTGTTCGGAAAGGTCCTTGCAGGGGACTCTGGTAAGAAAAACAAGGTCTCGAGCATCTTTGTAGGGGCGATGTCTGCGGACGCGGCGATCCGTCAGCCTGAGTTCAACACACCGGGAAAGCTCATCATCACAAGCGGTGATAGGACCGATATGATAGTTGCAGCGCTTGACTCTGATACCTCTGCTGTGATCCTGACCAACAACCTCGTTCCACCTGCGAACTTGATATCCAAAGCAGAATCCAGGGGCATCCCTCTGATCCTTGTGACCACTGATACGTTCGAAACAGCAAAGCTCATCCACAGCATAGAACCCCTGATGATCAGAGGGGACAAACAACGACATATAATGCTCAAAGAGATGGTCCGAGACAATGTGGACATGGACAAGATCAGAGCTCTCATCGAGGGGGGTGGTCGTAGCGAATGAGCCTCCTTACATGATGATCCGTTACAATTGGTGTAACACCACTCTATATCCCGATAACGCCATTGACCTATGGATGCGGTCCCAGGGCCCACTACCAAGACCTCGACCTTGATACACGATAACTGTGCCCAGTTGATCCCATTCAGCCCTGGGAACAACCCCGTAACATAGGATAGAACATGGCCAAAGGACCCCCCTTCTGCCGCTCGGGGGGTCCACTCATTTGTCCATGTCCATCATCTTTTTCAACAGGAACACACCAGGCGTGAACACCACCACAGCCCCCACGAACCACCCCGCATACCACAAATACTTCCACGGTGTATGCATCCACCCATCTATCCCCCCATACTCCCCAGAGTTCCCTGAAACATGGTTGCTCGGCACATTGAACCGGATGTCCGTTACCGAGTTGGAGCCACAGTTATTGTCCTTTATCCTGTTCTTCCCGCTCCAGACCGAGATGCCGATCTCATTGCCCTTGCAGGAGTTGTTCTCAACGTAACAAAGTGATGTGACCGTGATCCCATCCTTGGTGTTCTCCGCGCAGACGTTGTCCCGGACCCAGCAGTGCTTCCCCTCCTTGATGCGGATACCATACCGGTTCCCTGTGAACCTGCACTTCTCCACGGTTATCTGTGAGGGTGGGTCTCCGTCATTGCCCTTCTCGTCCGTCCAGATCGCGGCCGTATCTACATTGTGGACCTCGACAGCGTATATTGTCACCTCGTCAGCAGCTATAGAGATGGCCCCACGGTTCTCCCCCTCGAGTCCGACCTGGAGCACGAAGCTTGAGAGCACGCATCGGTCGGCGGTGATCCGAAC
>JANQNL010000174.1 GCA_028279585.1 Thermoplasmatota archaeon | reverse complement strand
CCAGGGTAAGCTTGCGCACCTCCCTATGGACCTTCCTAAGTAGGGGATCGACCCGGACACGTTCGAGATAGCCAAGGCCGTCCGGCTGAGCATGTCCATCCCTGTCCTGTTCACCCCCCAGAAGCTCGACAAGAGCATCATCGTTGACGGCATCCTGGTGAGCAACTACCCTGTCTGGGTGTTCGATTCTGGGCCTGACCCAGAGATACCGACGTTCGGCGTCAAGATCATGGCTGCCCAGGACTACAGGCCGAAAAGGATCGATAACACTCCTGAGCTTGTGCAGTCATCCATCCTAACGATGATGGAGGCCAACGATCAGCGGTACATCGACTCACATGATTTCAAAAGGACCATTCACGTCAACACCAGAAGCATCGGCATCGCTGAGTTCTGGCTGGACTCCAAGGACAAGAAGAAGCTCATCAAGACTGGCGAGGAAGCAGCGGAGAAGTTCTTCGATGAGTGGGACTTCAAGGCATACAAGCAGGAGTTCGGGAAGCAGCTGGGCTCAAAGCGGTGACGTAGAACAACATATCGAGTGATGGGGTTCTATTCCTCTTCCTTCTCTTCTTCCTCTCCCTCTTTCTTCTTTCGGGCCAGAGGCTGGAACTCATCCTGCTTATCATACATCTTCTGCTCGATCTGGTTCAGTCTCTCCTTCTCGGTCATCCGAGCCTGCTTCATCTTTGCATCCTTTTCCCGGTTCTTCTTATCCTTCCAACCGGCAAGAGAGTGTACCTGCTCTCCTCCTGATGCTCCAGACTGTTCGAGCTTAGTTCCGCATTCCATGCAGAACTTGGCATGGTCCTCCATCTCCATTCCACACTTGCTGCACTTCATGTTATCAAACGAAAAACCACCTAGGGCCTATAAGGGATTTTCGCATGATTTCGTTCCGTTGCAACCACTTTTCGTAAGCTTTCAATATATTGACTAGCGGAACAAGCTATGAAACTATCGGGATAGAACCGATATTCAGAATCACTTTTCAGTGTGATCCATATTCGGAATATCGGCCCCTCTTCTTTCGTTTCATAGCTTGTGGAGTCTGGCATTATATTGAAAGCTTCTATCAGAAGTGATAGACCTGACAGCTGTTGAAAGCTGGATCTCTGAAGTGCTGATATTGCGGACCAACTAAGTTAGATACCGAAACCTATAAAGCATCTACATAATATCTCAAGGCGATGCCATACTGTCAGAAGTGCGGCCATTATCAGGACAAGGCCTTCACCAAGTGTCCTAACTGCAGCCAGACGAGAGCTGCTCCAAGGAAACGCTCGAAGATCCCCAACAAGATAATGACCATCGCCACATGGGTCATCGGCATCAGTTTTATCGCGTTCATCGTGGCAATGATGTTCCTTCCACAGCTTGAGCCCATCAAGGACGCTACCTTCGAATATCTCAACGAGGGTCTTCGGCATTACAACGAATATCCAGAGTATGCCGACCTTGACATTCAGCGGGAGTTCATAATCAACTCTGGTGATGCTGAGCTCGAGTACAACATGGAGCTCATCAAACCCCCAGAACTATCTCGGGACTATCCGTACTTCAAAAGCCAACAGTTCATGGTCCAGGAGGTCTACGACTTCCAGGTCAATATCGTTGGTAACGGGAACTACAAGATAGAAGGGGACATCTACAACATCACTGGCAACATTCCTCGTAACTCCCAGACCATCATCCTTGTGGAATACAAGATCCGGTCCTATTCCTTCGAGATAGATATGAGCCCGTCTGAGTCCGGCAATATCCCGACCTGGGATTCCATCCCAAGCGAGTATCGCGTCCTTTCCAACAGGAGGCAGTGGGAGGTCGGAGACCTGGATGGGGATGGGAAGATCGATCCTGTGGACGAGGATGTGAGCTACTCCCCACCCGACACCGGTCTACAACCAGGGGAAGATCTAGATGGGGATGGGGACCTAGATTCAAATGAGGACCTTGACGGGGACGGCCGCTGGGATTGGCGTATCGACCCTGTGTCCGACCCGATAAAGCAGAAGGCCCTCGAGCTCAAGGGTGATGAGGAGAACGTCTACCTCATCGTCAAGAACTTCTACGACTGGGTCACCAAGAACCACGAGTATCCTGACCCATACCAGATGGCATACGATGCCCAGATGTATGATGGGAAGCCAAAAGCTGCCCTACGTGTGATGGAGGACGGATACGGCGATTGTGACGATCAGTCCATTCTTTTCATCTCTCTTTGCAGGGCTGTGGGAATTCCAGCTTGGCTCGAGTGCGGTGCTCTCTACAACCCGTTCGGAAACCTTCTGGGAACCCAGTGGGAGGCCCACGGTTGGGCGAACTTGTACATCCCACTTGCTGATGGCAGCTACATCATCGGGACCGTTGACTGTGTCAACAGTATGTTCCTGCTCCGAGACTCATTGAGGTTCGGAGAATGGGAGGATGACGGTGTCGGCAACAATCTCCAGGATTACTACACGTCGTTCTCATACTATACTCGGAATAGTGGGGGAGGGGGTGGACCTACCTTCTCTGACGAGTTCACGTCTGTGAATGTAGTGGCTCACCCTTCAGACCTTAAGATCGAGGTCTAAACATATTGAAGGATGGTTGACACTCAACCATCCACAATAGAAGCCATACCCTCCGTGGGAGGATATGGCGGTGGCCTCTTTCACAACCATCTTGTTTCTGATGGAGCGGATGCCCTCAGAGCCTCCAGAGCTTCCCTTGTATCGTTATCTCCAGGATCAAGGAGCAGGGCCTTCTCGTATGCCCTGATGGCTGCGTCAACATCACCCAAAGAGTTCTGGCAGTGTCCGATGAGCGACCAGACCTCTGCGTTGTCTGAAAGTTCGACGCTCCTTGTGAAAGAGTTCAGTGCTCCGGAGAGGTCACCGCTGCCCATCTGGATGAGACCGCTGTAGGTCCATGCCTCAGCGACCGATGGGTCGGTCTCCCGGGCCCGTGTAAGCACATCGGATGCTGCAACAGGGTCACCCTTCTGGTAGTGCGCAAGGCCGAGGTTGGCCATGGCGAGGGCGAACCCTGGTCGTGCTTGGATGGCTGCCTGGAAGGAGTAGACGGCTTCGTCGACACCGCCTGTGGATAGCTCGCACATTCCGATGCCGTTGAGGGCATCTGCGTCCTGTGGGTCCTTCATGAGGGCCTCTTCGAACATCTCCCGGGCACCGGCGATGTTGCCGGTCTCCATCAGGGAGAAACCGCGCTCGGCCTTCACAGACATCTCCGAAGGTGCAGCTTCTGCGACCGGTTCGGGAGCGAAGTCCTCCACCGGGGTGGGTTCCTCGATAGGCTCTGGGGTTGTCTCCTCCACAGGTTCAGGTGCCAGTTCCTCAACCGGTTCGGGCTGGGTCTCCTGCTCTGCAAGGTTCTGGTAAGTGGTAACGGACTGCTCGATCATCATCTGCTTATGGTCCTCGGGCTCTCCACCCAGGGATACTGGGGAACCGAGCGGCCCTGGAGTTGGTTCTGGAGCTTCCTCGATCGGTGTGGGTTCTTCGACCACGGGTTCTGCTATCGCTTCTGGAGGTTCCTCGGGTTCTTGGGCGAACATCGAGTCCGCAAGCCTAACCTTTGCAAGCTCTATCGCGTTGACGATCTCCTCACGCCCAGGCTCTGCAGCTATGACCTCTTCCCAGACATCAATGGCTGCCTGGTAGTCTCCACGCTCGAACAGTTCTGTGCCCTTATCCATGAGGCTCGTGATATTGATGACCTCCATGGCCTCCTGCACCTGCTCCTTCTGGATCTCGAGCTTGGACTTTGCAAGGTTGATAGCGTCCTGGGCCTCCTGGTGGTCCGGTTCGACCTCCAGGATCTTTGACCATTCCTCGATGGCCTTGTCGTAGAGGCCTTTAGCATAATATTCAGAGCCAACATCGATGAGGTTCTGGACCTGGTCCACAGCACTCTTCTGTGCTTGGATGTCATCAAGCTGCTTGGCCTTCGATGCGAGCTGGGCAAGCTGGGCGTCCCTGTCGAGGAGGAGCTGGTCCTTCTCCTTGACAACTTCATGGACCCTCTGGTTCTCCTCGTTGAGGTTCATCATCTCACCCTTGAGACGCTCGACCTCTTCTTTGAGGCCGAAGATCTTCTCGTCCTTGGCAGAGGCCGTCTGAGAGACCTGAGAGGTAAGCTCCTGCTCCTTCTGCTGGTACTGACCGAGCTGGTCCTCGAGCTGTGCTACATTGTTGCGAAGCTCTGTGATCTCAAGCTCCATGGCGGCCTTCTGTTCCATCTCCTGCTCCAGGCCACCCTTTTCGGAGACAAGGGCATCCATCTGATTGCGAAGCTCGTCGAGCTGGCCGTTGAGCTGGGTGTTCATCGCCGTGAGCTCGTCTATCTGCTGGGCAAGCTCCTGCTTGGATTCACCAACATGGCTCACCTGCTCCTCGAGCTCTACCTTGTTGGCCATTGCATCGTCGAGCTTTTGTGAGATCTGCGTGACCTGCTCTTCGTGCTCTGTGATTTGGCCTTTGAACTGCTGGCGTTCCTCATTGAAGTCCTGGTTGAGCTTTTTGAACTCTTCCTGGAACAGTTCCTTGGCCTTTGCGAGCTCACCCTGGAGCTCTGTTATCTTGTTGCCAGCTTCCTCCAGCTCCATCTTGAGCTTGCCTGAAGCTTCCTTCTCCTCGTTGAGGTGGAACTCCAGCTGCTGGATGGACTCCTCCTTGTTCTGCACGATGTTGGATATCTCTGAAGAGGCGTTCTCTGACACTTCGGTGACCTTGGTCTCGGCACTCTTTCGTGCCTCGTCAGTCTCCTCGAGCTTCTGCTGTAACCTGGAGACCTTCTCTTCGTAGTAGAGCTTGACCCCCTCGAGCTTCCGCTCGTACTTGGCTGCCTGCTCTTCTTGCTGCTGATTGAACTTCTCGTTCAGGACGCGAGCCTCCATCTCCAAGGCCTCATCGGTCTCGTCGATGCGATGCTCCATCTCGTCCTTGTCCCTTGCAAGGAGTGAGTTCTCCTCCTCCAGGACCTTGGCCTTCTCGTTGAGCTGGTCCTTCTCAACGCGGAGCTGGGTGAGCTCCTTGTCAAGGGATGCGAGTCGATCCTCGTACTCGTCGCGCATCTCTGTGGCGGAGGCTGTCCATGCCTTCTGCTGGTCAAGGAGTTCTTCCTGAAGCTTCTCCTTATCTGCTTCCAGGGTCTCGCGCATCTCCTTGAGCTGGGTCTCTGCCTCCTGGGTCTTGGTCTCGAGCTTCTCCTTGTACTCCTCGGACTGGCCGATGGACTGTCGGCGCTCATCGTCGCGCTCCTGTTCGAGCTCGTGCATGCGCTTTTCCAGGTCCAGGCGCTGGTTCCTTTCGTTCTCCAGCTCTGTCTTGGTCTCCTCAAAGAGCTTCTCGAGCTTCTCCTTGTCCTCGCGCTCACGCGTGAGTTTTGTATCGGACTGTTCGATGTACGAGTTGAGACGCTTCTCCATCTCCTCGTCGTTCATCTTCTCTTCTTTGAACCTGTCCATTATCTCCTGGGAAAGCTCCTTGACCTTTTCCTTGGCCTTCTCCTCGGCCTCGGTCCGGACCTTGAGCTCCTCCTGGAGCTTGGTGATCGTTGATTTAAACGAGCGTTCCTGCTCGGACTTTTCACTGACGAACTCTTTGAGCCTTTCCTTCATCTCGTCACGGAGCTGGACGATGACCTCCTTGGCCTTGTCCTCGATCTCCTTTTTGTCAGCCCTCTCTTCCTCGAGCTTCTTCTCGATGTCTTCCAGGGTCTCCTTGTACTTCTCCTTGACGAGCTTGTCAAGGGTCTCCTGTTCTGTTGAGAGGGTCACGGCTTCCTCGACCTTCTTGGCCTTCTTCTCCCTGATGGCGGCCGAGCGCTCACGGATCTTGTTCCTGGCCACCTCGATGGCCTTGATGGTGTCGGTGTGGTTCTCGTCAAGCTTCAGGATGTTCTGCCAGTGGACGATGGCGGTTTCGAAATCGTCCTGGTTGAAGCACTCGATGCCGAGCTTGACATAATGATTGATGTCTGCCTCCATCTTCTCCTCCGGAGTCATTGGTGGAGGTTCTGGAGGTTTTGGTTTTGGAGGCTTCTTCTGCGCTGGTGGAGGCGGAGGTGGTTGTTCAGCTGCAGGTGGAGGGGGAGGGGGCGAGGTCTGTGCAGGGGGTTCCTCTGCCTCAGCTTCCTCCTCGAGGGAGAACAGAGCTTGGTTCCAATCCTCTGCCACCTTCTCACGGGACACGCTCAAGCTCTTTGTGAACAGGTCCCAGTCGGAAATATCGTAAGGGTTCCTTTCGAAGGCATCAAAGAGGTTCTGGCAGTACTCTGCCATCTCGGAAGCTTTGCCTTCGATGACGAGCTCGATGGCGTAGCCTTTGATCTCGTCGGTATCTGTGATGAACTGCTTAGGGGTGAGGGTGATAAGGATGTCTGCGCCGGAGACGGACACTTCCCATTCATAGTGGCCGTCGCCTGTTGACTGGCCGGACAGGATGGCGTGCGAGTCCATCTTCTGCATGGTAGCTGACACTACCTTTCCAACATCTGAAAAAGCTTTAACGCCCTCTTGAGGACCTTCATCCGCCACTTTACCCTCCCGTAATGCGGCAAGGTCTATGTATGGGCCCGGCTCCACTGGCTGAGCGTAGAGGGTTATCTTGGCCAAAGGGATCACACCCCGTTCGGGGTATCACTGTACAGGCGAGATGCTGACCACGTTGTTTCCGCGCAAGATGATGGTTCCGAGTCTCCTCCGTTCATCGTTGAAACTTTCCTCGGAATCCTCTAGGACCATGTTCATGTAGTCGTCGAACCCGGTCAATGTTCCCTCGAGTACCCTTCCATCCTTTAGGACGAGAGAGATCTTTTTGTTAAGGGTCTTTTCTAATACGTTCAACGGCATGGCCATCTGCACTGACACCCCGTGGCCCGAATGAGCTTAGGCATATAAATGTTGTTGGATAGTCTAGCTAGAAAAGGGAGGAATCCAGATGTTCTGCGCCTGATATTGTTCACTTAAAGAACATCTTCCGGTTCTTAACCCAAATCGCTCTGAGAAGTGTTCCAAGATAACAACCAATGACTATTAACGGGATGAAGAGTAGCATCAAGGCTTCGCCATTATAGAATATCGCTATCAGGGTGACAATGGAAGGTATGGATATGAGCATAGGAACAACAAACCATATCCGTGTTTGAAAATTGCCAGTATAAAATGATATGATCATGAATGGGATACTGCAAACGATGCTAGCTTGGACGACTTGTAAATAGATACTATCTGTTCGAGAGAAAAAGCCCCACCCCAACAACCCGATTGATATCACCAATGCTATAATTGCTAAGCAACCTATCATCAGTGAAGCTATTGCATATCCAGCATCGATGACAACTCTCTCTACAGTCTTATCCACATCATTTCCTCATTTGATAACAAACCTGTTTCCATTTAGATTCTTCGGTGTTCGTATAGGCCACATCCCAGAAGAAGCTCACTCCGAAATCTCCGAAAGAAAAGAAGGGTTGATGCCTGAAAAAGGTTACACTAGCTACTGTTATTTTCAGTCATCAATTCTTGTCAGATATTTCGCAGATCTCTACGTTCGCTTCCGTGCAAAACTTATAGTCCCCGGCGTCAGCAGGTCCGCAAGCGGTCTCGACACCTTGAACATGGCCGGCGACAACTTCGTGATGAGCGTGTACTCCACCAGCCGGATGCCCTTGATCTTGATGTTCGGAGCGTTCTTCCACACGGCCCCGACGCTGTTACCATAGGAATACGGGCTGCCGATGGCATACAGCTCCAAGCCCGCCTTGTCAAGCAGCTTCTCGAGCGTCGCAAGTGAAAAGAGGAAGATGTGTCCCTCATCGTTCCATCCCCACCAGTTCTCTTTCGACATCTTCGCTACCATGTAGCCAGCGTTGGGTGTGGATATCGCCAGGGTCCCGTTCTTGTGAAGGATCCGCTCCAGCTCCTTGACCATGGCTGTGGGGTCGGGGACATGCTCTATCACATTGAGCAGAGTGATGAGATCATACCGGCCTTTGGGCAACCCGGCCGTCACCACATCGCCTGTGATGATGTCGAGCCCTCTTTCAGTGCGACCATACTCGGTGGAATATTCCGAGATATCAATGCCCTGCGACTTCCACCCAAGCTCCTGGAACAGCTCGACGTAGTGACCGGTGGCACAACCCACGTCCAGATACTTGCCCTTCTTCTTCCGCTTGTGCATCATCGCGATACACTTATTGATGTTGGGCATGAAGTTGTCCCGGTGCTTCTCCAGGTCCATCTGGCCAGGTGCGTTGTGCTTCTTCTTTCCAGAGAAGTAATCCTCGTCATAGAAGGTGGAGATGAACTCCATGGAAGGCTGCGGATTGACAAAGAGCATACCGCAGGAGCATTGCACTGCTTTGAAGGGCTTTCCACCCTTCTTCACGGTGTACTTGAAGGTCTGCTCCTTGCTGCCGCAGAGGTTACAGTCGATACGTCTGGACACCTTCTTTCCCATGGGTTTCGCCTTCCAATACGAGGGACGATATAAGTAATTAACTTCGAGAGTTGAGCGAGCGAGCAGGTGGCCGGGGGTGTGGCGGCCGCCAGCACAGCGAGCTGGGTGGGGTGGCATTAGGTGGGCGGGATATTTGAAATGCTTCCAACTCGACATCAGATTTTTATACAATATCCAGTATCATGCCCTCCCCGACAGGGAGAAGGCGGGCGACCGACGGTAGTCCAGTCCTTGACCGGACAGCTGAGGAAAGTCCTCTCTCCACAGAGAAGGGTAGCGCGGTTCAAGCCGTGAGGGCGAAAGTCCTGGCAATGGAGCAGAAACGACACAGCCTTCCTCATATGCGATGATCCACTTGGTGGTGAGGTCGAGGAGGGATATGATGAAACGGCCATCCCTACTGGAGCAAGTCCAAACATCCGGGTTCGAGGCTTCTCGCCGAGCCGGAAGGTAGGACGCAAAGTTGAATGTCGCACATCGGCACTCGGCGACGAGTGCCGTGGAACAGAAAGAGGCTTATGTCCTTGACCCTGTCGGGGCTCAACTGGAGATGTCTGGATGGACGTAGTAAGGATCCCCAAGGACCGTGTCGCCGTTCTCATTGGTAGGGACGGGTCGGTCTCGAAAGAGATCCACGACCGCTCCGGGATACGACTGGACATCGACTCCGAGTCCGGCGACGTCGTCCTGGACGACTCCAAGGCCTTCGAGCCACATCTTTTCCTTATCGTCAGGAACATCGTCAAGGCCATCGGCCGCGGCATGGCTCCTGAAAAGGCTTACAGGCTGTTCCAGGAGAACACGGAGCTTGCCATCATCGATATCCGGGACTACTCCGGAAAGAGCTCCAAGCACATCCATAGGCTGCGTGGCCGGATAATCGGCACCAACGGCAAGACCAGGGCGCTCATCGAGGAGCTCACAGGTTGTGATATGGTCGTGCAGGGGAACACGGTCATCCTCCTCGGTGACATCGAGGAGGTCCGCATTGCAGAAGTGGCTGTGGACATGATCCTCAATGGCTCTGAACATTCCTCGGCCTACAGGTATCTGGAAGGTATGCGCAAGAAGAGGCGAAAGGGCATGCTGTTCCACGAGATCCAAGACAGGGAAGAATGATCATTCTATGTCTGCTAGGACAGACTCCACCATCTCCTGTTCCTCACGGATCTCTTTGAGCCTCTGTTGTTCAGCCTCTATCTGTGCAAGCTTGCGCTTGGCCAGAAGATAGGCTATACCAAATAGACCTGCGAGAACGAAGAGACATGCTCCCACTATCAGGAGTATCGTGCCTAGTTCCATGATGATCCCTTTTCGGGCCAGACGTGCTCAACGCTAGTATTGGTCGTATGACTCGTCCTCGAGCGGGGCAGGACCTATAGGTCCCGGCCCTGGACCGGGAGCTGCCGGTTCGGGTGGAGGCTGACCACCTCCGCGCGTTGGCGCTGGCTGTTGATATGATGATCGTTGAGATTGCTGTTGCTGCTGTTGATAAGCAGGCTGCTGCTGCCTCTGTGGCTGCTGACCATACATCTGGTCCGCTGACTGGTTGTACTGAGGCTGCGGTGCGGACGAGTAATCCTCCTGGAAGCTGTCCGGTTTCTTCTTCTTGTAGTCGACCTTCTCGAGGTTCTGGTCCACAAGGAACACAGCTATCAGACCCAGGAACACAGGAGCGATGAGGATGAACCATCCTGGAATGTGTGGACGGTAGCTCGTTTTACTCCAACCCACGGTAACTTCATCGTGAGCGGGGTCTGCAGTTTGCGATAGAGCGTAATTGGCAACAAGGACCGTACCTATGTTGGAGGTCCAGTAGATGTCTTCTGTTTCAGGAATGTACTGAGGCGGATTTTGTGACGCATTACCGTAGGCCTTGACAGGGTCGTGGGTGAACGTCCATACAGAGCCCTGTTCGCTCTTGAGCTCGCCCATATAGCTGTCGCCTATCTCGGTCTTCTCGTACTTGATGGCCATACTGGCGTTGGGATGCTCGGCCTGAATATCCTTCTTCATGACATAGAAGTTCTCGCGCTCATCATCCTGGTATGCTGCCCCACCGAACTCTGCGAACATGATGGCTGCGAACAATAGGACCACGAGGCCTCCGACGATGAAGAGTGCGTAGGAGATCCTTGGAAGCCAGATAGGGAGCTTCCTGAATCCAGAGATAGGTGTAAGGATGAGAGAGATGCCTGCAAATGCAAGGGACACTATCATTCCCCAATAGGTCACTTCGTAGACCTGGCTTTTCTCTTTTTGACCGTGGTCTTCGTAACTTCCGGCCCAACCGAAATTATCGGTTTGATCTTGATTATCGAAGTCGGCCTGGTCTTTGTAACTGATGGCACCAGTGGTAGTTGAGTCTGGTACTCCATCCGAGTCCGTATCGATTATCGGTACGTTCTCGTTGTTACATTCTATCTCGTAATGGTCAACGTAGTAGCTTTCGGTAACGGTGAACTTCTCACCGTTGACCTCACCTTCATTGATGACCTCATAAACTGGGAACATGAACATTACTACTGCCAAAGCTGCTGCTGAAAGTACTAAAAGCGCTATGGAGACTGGCCACTTTGCCATATACACTCCTCCTTGGCCACAGGGACTTGGATTTTCATATGATATCGATGTATATTATCTTTTTCTGCACGTTAGGGGAAGGGTGTCAGCCCAGGCCCTCAGTTAAAGATAAATAACCGTCCTCTAATACTGGGCCTCTCCGTGCGGGTGTGGTCTAGGGGCTATGACAATGGCCTTCCAAGCCATCTGCCGGGGTTCAAATCCCCGCACCCGCACCATTTCCTTTTCGTCGAGTTCTAGCGTTCACAGGAAATGGTGCTAGTACCGCTATCAGACGCCGTATCCTATGGATACTGCTGGCACTGAAGTTTCACGGTCGTCAATATATGTGAAACTTCAGCATCCCCGCACTTTTCTCTTTCGAACCGTTGATAGCTGTTGAAAGAGAAAAGCCCGCTTGCCGTGGTTACATTCTACGGTAAGGCATAGATGGGCCCCGAAGTTTCGGTGCGATTACACTGACGTAAGAAACTTACGGAACTTATTGAGATCAGCTCGTCGAAAGCGCGCTGCCCTTGATGAACTCACGCACAACAACCGTTGCGTAAGCACCCTTGTAGAGCCTGAACTGGACCTTGGCAGAGCTCTCGTCCAGCACTTCGTAAGATGAATCCATGATGTGGCAGAAAGCTTCGCGTCTGATCCCCCTGGTCGTGAGCCGGGGTATCTCTGGAACGATGAACCTGTCCCTGTCCAGACCTTCTTCCTCGATGACCTTGGCCTCGATCTCGCCAGGCTCTCCTTCGGCTAGGGGGACCTCGGTCCCGAAGCATGGGATGGAGACGAAAGCCTTGTGCTTACCACAGAGCTTGGTTATCTTTTCCAGGTTCTGCTCACCTACCGGGACCGGATTGTCCTGGTCTGGCACACCGAGCTTGGAGCGGGGGAGGATGAAATCTCCGACCACTGGTTTGGTGATCGGCAGACCTGCCTCTATACGCCTTGTGAGGATCCTATTGAACAGGTGTGACTGGTATGCGTGGACGAACATCAAAGTGAGGTTGATGGGCAGGACCTTCAATGCTCCGATGTAGTCTTCGGGGTTGTGCATGAGGTATTCGACCATGGAGCGCTCGAAGGACATGTGGGTGGGCATGATGTCCAGACCGTCTTGGAGCTGTCCCTTATACAAGGCCAATCGTGCTGCCTGGGCATCCTCGGACTCTTCCTTTTCCGGGTAATACAAGTACGCCTCAACAGCTTCCTTGAACCTGCTATTGACGATGTGTTCACCCATGGTGTGGGTCACAGGCCGGACCGCTCCGAACCTCTGGATGCCGAAGTAGTTCGGGATGCCACCAGCTTCATTGAGCTGCTGGGCGGTGGTCTCGAACCTCTGCTGCCAATCCCCTTCCGGGATCTCTCTTAGGACGATAGTGAACTCGTTGCCGATGAGGTCGCCGAGCTGGATGCCTCTGCGGGCAGAGTAGATGTCAGTGATCTCGACATCGGTGAGGTGGAGGTTGCTTACATCATCAACGGATGCTCGTCTGAAGGACATGAGCTGGGTTGTCACGGCCCGCTTGTCCTTGGTACCTGCAAAACCGACCCTGGTCCTGGAGATTCCGAGCTTTCTGGAAAGCTTCCTGACAAGCCTGTTGGTCTCCCAGTTCGTGCTCTTGATGGTGGCAATGGTGTGGTCCCCGTCTTCAGCCTTGGTGGGGTAGTCTGAGACCTCCCTGACCTCGAAGTCCTGGGCGCTAGCCTTGATCCTACCCCCAATACCCTTGGCTGTAGTGTAATAGAAATCGATACCGACGTTCACCTCGATAGGGTCGCCTGTTCTTTGAAGAGTTCTGGACTCGGCTGGATAGTCGATGACCTCGTTTCGAGGATCGCCGCTTGGTGATGCCAAGGGCTCACCTCATCCAGAGAGCTTCTCGAACCTCTCACGCATGTCGCGGAAGTCGCTGGCAATGCCCTTTGCAGCCCTCTTGATGGCTGTCTGTGGCTTGCCCTCGTTCACGGCGATGGTGATGGTTGGAGGGTCCAAAAAGAGATGTCTCCTGTGGTATGAGGCGTGCTCGACCTTATCGTCGGTAAGGAGCTTCTCGATGAGCGGTGTCATCAGGGTCTCGTTCTGGCCCACTAGCTCCACGGACATGGAATCCTTGTCCTTGGAGATGAGTCTGAGTTCCATGAGGCCGCCGTATTCCTCATTCCCATTTAAGTGTTTCCTTCCCAGAGATGGTGTTCTAGGGTTTCAGAGGTGGTCTCTGGGGCCCTGGATGTGAGCAATTGTTAAATATAGTATATATTCATGCAATTTTTGTCCGAAGCATTTACTTCTGCTAACTAACTAGCAATCAGTATTACGCTTGGGGCCCCAGGGGGCATTAGATGCAAATAAGGTCTGGCTTGGCTGCCATTGTAGGGCTCGTACTCTGTTTTCTGCTCTTCAGTGGCTTTGGTGTGATGGCTGATGAGATGGCCATCGCTCCTGATGTGTCCGAGGATATGGTCGGTATCGTCGAAACGACGTCTGGCTATGGGCTCACGATGTATCCACACACTTCTACCGGGTTCGAGATGGACTTGAACATTGAAGGAGTGGACACCATCCCTGTCACAGAGGATGGGAACGAGTTCAATATCATCGAGATCGATGGTATGTCGTTCGGAGGCCAGGTCGGTAGGGCAGAGCTGCCTTGCCTTACGATGATGCTTGCTGTTCCAGACAACAATGCCGAGGTTAGAGCCTCGGTGGTCTCTTCGCACACCGTGCAGACGGGAGCCCCCTACCCGATGCAGCCAGTGCAGTTCGATGGGATAGGTATCCCAGATGCTCCTTTCACCTATGACGAGATGTGGTACGACTCCCCTGGGACATATCCACCACAGGTCGTTGAGGTCACCAACCGCGGATTGATCCGCGATACTCCTGTTATCGAGATCAGGATATGGCCTGTGTCCATGGCTGGCTCCAGCACTGTAGAGGTCGCTGATGAGATCACTATCGAGCTAACCTGGCCAGAGACAGGTCCGGTCGTGCTTCAGCCGAACGAGCCCATGACCAACATCCAGCGAAGGGTGCTCCGCAACTGGGACCTGTTCGAAGCTAACGACGTTGTTTACGCTCGTGCACCTGGCTTCGGATATGACGGGGATGGATGCGAGATGCTCATCATCGCAGACCCCATGTTCATGGACGCTGCGGAGACGCTCAAGGACTGGAAGAACCAGCGTGGTATCCACACAAAGCTTGTGAGCACGAACGTGTCTGGAGCCACAGAGCTCGATCTTGCAGAGTTCGTCAGGCACGTTTACGAGGAGTGGACACCCAGACCGTCCTACCTCCTTCTCTTCGGAGACTCCGATCACATCCCGACCAGATACTTCTACAGGCATCCCTACCACGGGACTGATACAGCCTCGGACATGTGGTATGTGACGCTTTCAGGTAACGATTACTACCCAGACATGTTCTGTTCCCGGATCCCTGCCAACAACAAGGCAGAGGCCGAGGATGTTGTGAACAAGGCTATCCAGTATGAGCTGAACCCACCTGACGTCCCGGGTTTCTATGAGAACGTGACCCTGGCCGCATACTTCCAGGATTATAATTCCGATGGCTATGCGGACCGTAGGTTCACACTGACCTCTGAAGAGGTCCGGAACTATGTCATGTCCCAGGGTTACAACGGCACCAGGATCTACTGTAAGACCGGTGGTTCCAATCCAACCAACTGGAACTCTGGAACCTATGCCAATGGCGAGCCTATTCCTGATGATCTTCTCATGGCCAATGGCTTTGCATGGGACGGTGGAGCTGCAGACATCGACTTCATGGTGGAGTCTGGAACGTTCATCCTCAACCATAGGGACCACGGAGCCAGGCAGGGATGGGGTGATCCATGGTTCATGATCAACGAGATCAACGATCTCGACAACGGGAACCTCCAGCCCATCGTCTACTCGTTGAACTGCCAGACCGGATGGTTCGACCATGAGACCGATGTGTATGGAAGCACTAACTCCGAGTGTTTCGGTGAGGTGTTCTACAACAAACCTGGTAGTGGTGCTGTTGGTGTCGTGGCTGCGTCCAGGGTCAGCATGAGCGGATACAATGACGCTTACTGCCATGGGCTGTGGGACGCTGTGTTCCCAGGCTTCAATGGGACCATTGGTGGGGGGACCCCCATCTACCGAATGACCGAGGTCATGGACTATGCGAAGTTCTACATGAACAACTACTTCGGCGACCCGTGGGGATACCTTCTGCTCGAGTATGAGCTGTTCCACTTCTTCGGCGATCCGACCCTGGAGGTTTGGACCGCGCTTCCCACGAACATGACCGTGACACACCCTGCCTCTGTGAGTGCAGAGACCACTGTGATATCTATCAATGTGAACCAGGATGGTGCGCTTGTGTGTCTGTCCCAGGGCGGAGAGATCCTTGGGACCGGGACCGTGGCCAGTGGAGTTGCGACCATTGTTGTTCCGGCGGTATCCGATGAGGATATCGTTGTGACAGTTACGAAGCACAACTTCAGGCCATACCAGGCATCCATCTCTGTGGACGATGCGGACCACGACCTTGCTGTGTTGGATGTAGAGGTTCCATCACCAGTAGTGGCTGGTCTCCCGATGACCGTGAACGCAACGGTGGGCAACATCGGTGAATATACTGAGAGCCAGATAACAGTTCAGCTGACGGTCGGTGGAACAACCAGGACAACAATGAGCATCGCCAGCCTTACACCTAGATCCACACAGGACATCCAGCTCACATGGACACCGCTCATGAGTGGTTGGGTCCCGATGGGTGTGGAGATACAGCCTGTGACCAACGAGAACATCACCTACAACAACGTCCTCTACGAGGTGGCCAGGATAGATGGGGAACCATCGGTGTGGTACCTTCCAGAGCCGCTTCAGCTTACGGCCAGAAAGGACGAGATATCTACGGCGACCTTGACCGTAGGGAACTCCGGAAACGGGTCATTGAACTACGATCTGATGTGCAATGCTACCTATATCGAGGACTTCTCATCTACTACTCTGGACACAGACAGATGGTCTGCCTCTGCAGGAACACCGACCATTGGAACGCTCGGCATCTGTCCGCCTACACCGAAATATTCCATGTCTCTGACCAACACTGACTCCATCACATCCGCACCGGTCAACCTGTCCGCACATACCAAGGCTGGTATCGCTTTCTACTGGCAGCGTGGCGGTGGTGGAGACAGGCCAGAACCTGATGACCATATCTTCCTTGAATATCTTGATAACCAGACCAGCTGGCAGCAGTTATGGACAGAGGACGGTTCCTGGGAAGAGGAGCTTTACTTCAGGTATGAGAACATCACATTACCTGCTGACGCTCTTCACAAGGACTTCAAGTTCAGGTTCTACGCCACAGGATCACAGGATGGATACGACGATTTCCTCCTGGACCTTATCGTGGTGGAGAACCTTGATCCTCACTTCTGGTTGAGGAGCCAGAACTCTGCAGGAAGGTTGGAAGGAAAATCCCAGAGGAACGTTAAGCTCATCATCGACACCTACGACATGAACGTGGGGACATACAAGACGAACATCAGTCTGTGCAACAACGACCCGGACAAGGGTTCGCTCATGATCCCTGTGGAGCTATCGGTTCTGGAGAACATTCCACCAGTGGCCGATGCTGGCAATGACCAGGAGGTGGACCAGCATACTGAGGTCACCTTTGATGGCAGCGGGTCCTCGGACAATGTGGCCATTCATGACTTAGCCTGGGAGTTCCACTATGGTGGTTCGAACCAGCGATTGACAGGGACCTCCCCTTCGTTCACTTTCGACGATGTTGGAGAGTACGAGGTTACCTTGATCGTTCGCGATACTGCTCTCAACCTTGATAGCGATGTGATGACCGTGACCGTCCTGGACATTACTGACCCGATCCTGGAGCTTGGTGACGATGTGGTGGTCGACCAGCATACCGAGGTCACGATCGCTGGGACCAACTGCTCTGACAACGTCGCCGTCACGAACTGGAGCTGGAGCTTCGACTACGGTGCTCGAGCAATGGAGTTCTACACAAGGGATCTGGTGTTCACCTTCGATGACGCTGGGGAGTATGATGTCACGCTAACTGTTTCGGATGCTCGAGGAAATTCGGCAACGGATATGCTGACTGTTACCGTTGAAGACATCACAGTGCCGGTGATTGATGGCATAGAGGACCAGGTGGTCGACCAGCATACCATGGTGACCTTTGATGGGACATCGTGTGTGGATAACGTTGCCGTGACCAACTGGACCTGGAGCTTCGACTACGGTGGTTCGCAGGTATTGGAAGGGGAGACAAAGACGTTCACGTTCGATGATGTGGGTGTCTATCCTGTCACCCTCCAGATCATGGATGCTGAAGGGAACACTGCTGAAACGACGTTCACAGTTACTGTGCTTGATATCACCGCACCGATGCCACTGGTTGGGGATGACATGGAGATCGACCAGTTCACCGAGGTGAACCTGGATGGAAGTGGTTCCACTGACAATGTGGGCATCGTCACCTACGAGTGGAGCATTGCATCGGGGGTTATCGCGACCGGCGAGACTGCCACCTACAGCTTCCCGGACGTTGGGGAGTTCACGGTGATGCTCACCGTGACAGATGCTGCAGGCAACTCTGCCAATGACACGTTCGTCGTGAAGGTCCTGGACATCACAGCACCGATCGCTGATGCGGGTGAGGATGTTGAGGTCGACCAGGGAGCGCTTGTAGAGCTGGATGCTTCGGGTTCATGGGATAATGTCGGCATCGTCAGCTTCGAGTGGAGCTATGATCCAGACCAGACCATCAGCACAGAGGAGGCTGAGGTCTCCTTCACCGAGATCGGCGTGTATGAGATCACGCTGACCGTCACCGACGCGGCTGGTAATGTTGGAACAGATACTATCGATATCACTGTGGTCGATTCCACACCACCAACTGCTGATGCAGGACCTGGACAGACCGTTGAGCCAGAGACCTTTGTCACGCTTACGGCCACAGCTTCGGATAACATTGGCGTCGCCAGCTACGAATGGAAGTTCCTAGTTGATGGCAACGTGGTGAAGATGGATGGACAGGAGATAGAGTTCTACTTCGACAGGCTCGGTAACTATTCCATCACGCTCACGGTCCGTGACGAGGCTGGTAACAAGGCCACTGCCTACACATGGGTGCATGTGAAGGCAAAGGATACGTCCGGACCTGGTGGTCAGAATGGAGGTTCCGGTGGGGAATATGAGAACACTGGGTCGACCAAGAGGGGCGAGACCATGACCTTCTTGCTGCTGCTTATCATCGCTATAGTCATCGTGATCATGGCCGTCGTGCTGGTCATCGTCGTAGTGGTGAAGAAGATGGGGCAGGGTGAGCAGGAGGAGGAAGCATTGGAGGAGGAACCCGAAAAAGCTCCACTTCCACCACTGCCACCACCGAAGAAGGGACAGCTACCTCCACCACCCCCAAGCTACAGGCCACCACCGCCACCTCCACAGAACATGCCTCCGTTCCCTCCACCAGCTCCACAGCAGACCGCCGCCGAGCCAGAGGAGGAGCTACAAGAGCTAGAAGAAATGGATTGGGACGAGGATGATGTCGACTTCGATGAGGACGACGGTGGGGATGATATTGACTTCGACGAGCTGGATGAGCTAGACGATCTAGATTTTGACTGAACTCTCCAGGCCGGAGAGGACTCTTGGAGTTAAGGCACTTACAATAAGAATATATTCTAGCTGTAATATCTTCAACCAGACGATACTGGAGTGATATCGTGCGAACCCGCTATCTGGCATTCACGGCCCTGCTGCTTCTGATCATACCAATGGTCATACTCACGAGCACGTCTGCTGCAGAGGAGAACCTGACCGAGGCTGTGATCTCCATCGAGGGCTCCGATAAGCTGTACATGATCGCTTCAGACCAGTGGGTCGCAGACTCGAAAATGGCGGTGACCATGAACGCCTCGCTCTCCAGCGGTGGGAATGGCACTATCACAGACTACAACTGGACCCTGCCTGGTCCACTATATGTCAACAACGAGACCATCACTGTGGACATCACGAACGGCACGAGCTTCGACGTAACGCTCATGGTCACCAATGACACTGGTGCCAATGACACTCATACGGTGTTCATCGTCTTTGACCAGGAGGACCCTGTTGCTGATATGACCGCATCAGGCTACAATGTAACCCAGTGGACGTATGCCGAGCAGGGCGAGGTCATATACTTCAACGCCTCCAAGTCTACAGATGATACGCTTGTAACGAAGTATACCTGGGACTGGGATGACGAGGACCCAGTAGAGAACCTGGAGATCGCCAGGACATTCTACTTCCCAGGTGTCTACAACCTTACACTCACCGTCGAGGATGCTGCGGGTAAGACATCCACGATGTTCCTGGACGTCATCGTCTACGATACTGTGGCTCCAGTGCCAGTGATCTCGCTCAAGGACATCTCTGGTGTAGCTGTGGCCTCTAACGATTTCCACATCCACCAAGACGTCATCCTGGACGCATCCGACTCCTACGATATCGTTGGAGAGGATAACAGCTCTGACTCCTTGGACTATAAGTGGAGGATCCTTGACCTGGCCGACAGGAACGATCCAGAGTACGAGATGGAGTACTACCAGACCGACGAGACCATCATTGCAAGGGACCTGTTCGACCAACCTGGTCAGTATGAAGTGACGCTCTGGGCAAGGGACGCCTTCGGCAATGAGGGCAAGACCTCGATCTTCATCTTCGTCGAGGGCCCGGACCTGCGCATCGAGTCCTCTTCTTTTGACACTGAACCTTCCGAGCTGAAGAAGGGCGAGGAGGCCATGGTCACCTTCACTGTCACCAACCTCGGCTACGATTGGGATGAGGATATCCCTATCGCGATCTACCTTGATGATGAAGAGGTCGCCAGAGGGTATATCGTGGATGGGCTCGAAGAAGACGAGACCAAGAGCGTCACCATCAACTTCACACCCGAAAAGAGCGGGACGTTCTTCTTCATCGTCAGGATGGACCCGGACGACAACATCCCAGGCTCCGAGAGCGAGACCGGTGTGGACACCGCTACGGTCACGGTGGAGGGGGAGGAGGAGACCATGTGGGACAGTGCCAGGGTGTTCATCGGTGTGCTGCTCATCATTCTGCTCGTGGTCATCGCGGTGATCGCGCTGCGGAAATCGCAGAAGAAGAAGGACACGCTTCGGGAGATGGGGGATGAGGAAGACCTGGACGATCTTGAAGAGCTGGAGGAGGAGGAAGAGGACGATCAGGGAGAGAGAGAAGAGGCGAAGAAGGAGGAGGGCGATGGGGAGGAACCTCTGATGGAGGGGGAGGAGGAGGCGGAACCTCCAAAGAAGAAGAAAAAGGACAAGAAGGGGAAGAAGAAAAAGAAGTGAGCCCCCACTATCATTCTGTTAGGTAAGTAGGCTTCAAAGGAGTTTTCTTGCTGAGGGCAGGTGCGTTCTTCTGTGAAGGGTCCGTCTGACCAAGATACTCACAAATTATGTTCACATTTGAAAGGTTCTTTCCATAATCAGCCACTGTGGAGCTGACCTTCGGACGGCTGGAGATATGGACCTTGGATGTCTTCTTTCCATTCTTCTTAACCTTGATCGATATGACCTCACCGAACGAATCAAAGGAGAATGAGGTTGTTCCGGTCATCTGTTCATATGGAACTTCTTCATCAAAGGTAATACTTCTATCCAGTGTACGAAGAGCATCCTTACAATGTCCGTATGCAACCTTCTGACTGAAAGGGACTGTTATCTTTCGTCTTTGATGGACCCTGCCATCGAACTCATTTCGAGAGATCTTCCCTTCCCTGATGCGCTTTTCTACAGTGACCCATGACCAGATCGTAATACCTGCACCTGCTGCTGTACCAGTGAAAAGGATCGTTCCAATGAGCAATAGGAGGAAAGGGGCCCAGAGGTTTGCGATGCTAGCCTTGATGTTCAGGAGATCTGCAACCAATAGTGATCCAGAGATGCCCATCGGTATCCCGAATATAGTGCCTGCAAGGATGCCAAAAGCACTACCAGTGGTCAGGAACAGCCTTAGCCTGTAATCCATACCAACCTCTCACACTTACGTTGGAGTGCGAGGTTATTTGCTTTCCGGTGAACGACGACTGTGGAATTCGTCATATGACGAAAACCTGGAAAATGATGTTAGCTCTCTTCCAATCACCCCCGGCTGTCGCTCGATCGGTTGGAGTGCCAACGCGACCCTCCAGGTCCCAAACGGAAGAAGAGCGGTTGTCCCATACATCTCTGCTTGGATACATAAAAATCGATCGATGGGACAATTCTTCCCTGTAAGTTTGGGACCTTCCAGTCCACATTGCCACTTTCACTCTACCCCCCCGTTACCATTCATATACCCCCCAGCTTATGCTTCGCCTGATGCGTGAGGCCTCGTTCTTCCCCTACCCATACCGTCCACACCAAAAGGACATCGTGGACAAGACGCTCAAAGCTCTGGAGCAGAAGTACCACCTAGTAATGGAGTCAGGCACAGGCACAGGCAAGACCATCACCACGGTCACGCCCTCTGTTGAGTTCGCCCTGAAGAACGGGCTCAAGGTCATCTACACCACCCATACGAACAGTCAGCAGGTCCAGGTCATCACGGAGTCCCGGAAGCTCAAGGAGATGATGGCCGGGGCGTTCAAGTTCTTCGCCATCGGAGTGCAGGGACGCAGTTCCATGTGCATGCTGGGAAGGGACGAGCCAGACATTCCGGACGGTACCCCAGAGGAGCTGTCCAGGCTATGTTCCGATCGGAAGCGGAAGACGCAGGATCGGATGGCAGCCATCGCCATGGGGCCTCCAGACTCGCCTGCAGACCCTGCCATGGACGAGTTCATCCAGGCCAAGGGATGCCCGTACTTCGCAAGGCTTCTGGCTGGGGGGGAAGAGGTGGAGGAGATCAAGGATTGGGCGCTCGAATACTTGCCTACCGCCGAGGAGCTGTTCCGTAAGTGCCAGGCCAACAGGGTCTGTCCCTACGAAATGACCAGAATGCTTCTGAAGCACGCGGACCTCGTGGTCCTTCCTTACATCTGGGCGTTCCAGCCGTTCATGCGGCAGAGGCTCTTCGAGATGATGGGGGCGTCCGCGGACTCGTGCATCCTCATCGTGGATGAGGCTCATAATCTGCCTGACTATGCCCGTGACCTTGCGAGCTTCCATCTAACATTGGGAACCATCGAGCATGTCTACAAGGAAGCCCAGGACTATGGCGATAAACGGCTGGGGGATACGACCACGGTGGCGGGTCTGGCTGAAGGAGTTTCGAAAGCGTTCTTTGCATTGAGGAACGAGTACATCGTTGAGCCCATGCAAGAGGATGCGCTCGTTCCATCAGGAGATCTGAACACGGACATCATGTCCGCGCTCTCTTGTACGAGCACGAGGCTCGACAGGGTCATCGCGGATGCCAAGGCGTTCGGAGAGATGGTCCGCAACGAGAAACGGGACCAGGGCAAGCTCATGCGGTCCTACGCATACTCTATGTCCGTGTTCCTGATGAACTGGGAGGACGTCTCGGACGGCCCGTACGTCAGGCTCATTGACATTTCTCAGGGTGAGGAAAGGCCAGAGCTTGAGGCGTTCTGCCTGGACCCTTCAGAGATCACCAAGATCGTCGACGAGCACTGGGCCACGATCCATATGTCCGGTACCCTCCAGCCCATGGACGAGTATGTGGCAAGTATCGGGTTCAAGCGGAAGGTGGAGGTGGAGGAGTTCCCCTCGCCCTTCCCGAAGAACAACCTCCTCAGGCTTTGTGTGGAGGACGTCACCACGAAGTATGATGACATGCGGACCGACAAGGAAATGTTCCCCAGGCTCTTCGACAGGCTCGTGGAGGTCCTGGATGCGTCAGAGAAGTCCTCGGCCGTTTTCTTTTCAAGCTACTCGATGATGGACCGGATGCTCGAGTCCGGGCTGGAAAGCTTTGTGGGTTTCGGTAGGCAGGTATACACAGATGGTAGAGGCCTGGACCAGCGGAAGCTCATGGATGCTGTGAACGTGTTCAAAAAGGACAAGTTCGCACCGGTTCTGATGTCTGTGATGGGGGGAAGGGTATCAGAGGGACTGGACTTTCCAGGCGATGCTCTGGAGGTCGTTGTCATTGTGGGCATACCGTACCCGAAGCCTACAGCGAAACAACAGTCCCTGCAACTTTACTATGACCGAAAGTTCGGGCGTGGTTGGGAGTTCACTGTCTCTGCCCCTGCGGTCAGACGCATGCTACAGGCCATTGGAAGGATACAGAGGACCGAGACCGATAGGGGTGTAGCGGTCATCCTGGACAGGCGGGCTATGCCTTTAAAGCGGTATCTCGGAATGCTCGAACCAACTATGGAGCCAGGCGCACAGCTCAAGGAGTTCTTCGAGAACCCGACGGCACACACCATCGAGGTCCCGGACGAGTTCGTCAGTGCTGAAAAGCTTTATTCCCCACAAACGCATGGGTACCAGGATGACAATCAATGACGAACTTGCAGATTGGATCTCACCCATCACGGACGATCTGCTCCTTGGTAGGGCACCCTGTGGTGTCGAAATGGATCATCTCAAAGAGATAGGGGTGACCCAGGTCATCGACCTTCGGCAGAAGAAGGAGGTCTGGGATGGAACGGCCAGTGAATGGGAGAGGATCGGAATGAAGTATCATCACCTTCCATTACTACCCACTGGCCCCCACGAACCGGAAAGCTTCGAGACCATCGTCAACCTCATTGAGGACGAGATCGAGGAAGGAGGGCTGACCTACATCCATTGTACCTATGGTGTGTCCAGGTCCCCGACTGCTACTGCGGTATACTTGATGTCCGTTGGACGTTCTTTGGAAAATGCTGTGGATGAGACATCCACGAAGCGGCCCCAAAGCGATATAAGGGGCGAGGACACTGAACGCTACCTACTGGCCTGGGCCAATGGGCCTGGGAGGGAACGGCCATCCCGTACGACGAAATAGACAGTGATGCTGGCTCCAACCGGATAAAGCTCCGGACCGACCCAGCCTGGGGAGAGCTCCTCTACGAAGAATCAGCTTCAGACCTGAAGCTCAAGAGGGAGGGCGCCGTCCCCCAGATGCTCGTCCTTGGTCTTCTTTGTGTGGCCTTGGCCTGTGTGGCCATGTTCTTGTACTGGTTCAGAGGTTGGGATGAAGGTTATTATTTCATTGGCGTCATGATCATGTTCGGCGTGGCCATTGCCATGGGGCTTCGTACCTCCCACCTGATATCTGGCTATATGCTGAACGTTCCTGTCAGAGTGTTCGACAAAGGTATCTCGTACAGGCCCATGCCATACACACACGATGTGTTCGTCAAGTGGGTGGACATCATCGAGGTCTTCTCGACCCAGTCTGCAACTCAAGGGTACCTTTACACCTTCCTTGTCAGGTGGGGTCACAGGGTAAGCATCCGAAGAGCTGGAGAGGGAGTGGATGAGCTCATCCCAAAGGTCGAGCAGAGACTCAGAGACGCAAGCAACGATGAGCCGGACTTCGAGTCTGGCTCGTACGGAATGCAGCGGTTCAGGCTCATCAAGTTCGTCTCATATGGTGTGGCCTTCGTGGTCGCCAGTTTCACAAGCTTCTATCTGGCATACTGGCTCATCCCGAACAACGGGACCTTAGGGCCTGAATCATACTTCATGCTGGCTGCCATGGTGTTCCCTGCTATCTTCATGCCAGTGTTCACCCTGGTGGGTCTTAGGCTTGTGTTCCAGGCAAGGACCATGGGGTTGCCAAAGGGCATGGACTTCCCGGTCATCATTGCATTCGGTGTTGCGGCCCTCATGGTCATGGGCGGTGGGTTTGCCGCGGCAATGCTTCTTCCCCCAACAGCGACCGATATCATGAAGGATGGCAGACCATCGGACAGCTGGCTTCTGGGGGATGTATACACGGACCAGGCATTGACCGTAGATGGAAACATCGTTGTGGATGCTGGTCAGACCGTCAGGTTCGTCAACTGCGACATCACTATGGCCGCGGACGAGGCCGGAGAGCTTAGCATATGGGTAGCAGAAGGTGGAAGGTTGGAGATGGTGGATACCACGCTTACCTCGGACCATGAGAGGGGATACAAGTTCGAGGTCCATGGGTCCGCACTTATCCAGAGATGCAATATCTCCAGGGTCTGGGGTGTGGATACAAGGCTCAATGGAGATGGTGGGTTGGAGATCTACTCAAGCAACGTCACTATCTCCGATTCGAGGGTATCCGACTGCGCGGTGAACGGGCTCCTGATCTACGACTGTGCCCCGACGATCGTCAACACCACCATTACAGAGATCGGGGACGACGGGATAGAGCTGCAGAGGGGCGACCCGACCATTGATGGATGTATCTTCTACAGGTGCATGTGGGCCATCACCATCTTCGATGGGTCGAACCCAGTTATCGTCAACAACGTGTTCCTGGACAACGACTACGGGGTAGCGTTCGAAAACTCCAACCCAACCATCTACAATAACACGTTCACAGAGACCTCGAGCATTGCTGTTTCCTACATGGGCGACTCCGATCCAGTGATAGGGAACAACACGTATTCTGACAATGGAGTCGATGTGGAGGACCAGTCCGAGCTAGAAGCCGCTGGTGGGTTGTTCATTTGCCTCCCAGCAGGTCTTGCAGCTGTGATAGCATCAACGGCCGCCCTTATCGCAATGGAAAGGCTCATCGTCAGGAGACCTTACCAGGAATCGAACAGAGAGCAGTTCCAGAAGAGAGAAGAGAACGCAATAAGGATCCACATCGAGAAGAAGAAGAGAAAGAAGAAAGGCCGTTGACCTACCTTGTTATCGTGAAGCTGTCCAGGTCGAACGCGACCTCTACGTTCTCGAACACCTCTTTTGCCTCAGAAAGTAGAGCTTCCAATCTACCTTCTTCCTTGTACCTGGGTGAGATGTGGGTGAGGATCAGGCGTTTGGCGTTGGCATCCTTTGCCGTAGTCGCTGCATCGCGGCTTGTGCTGTGGCCGAACGAGTTCGCTTTGTCGCTTGTATCGTCAGCGAAGGTTGCCTCATGCACGAGGACATCTGCGTCCTGGCTGAGCTCGACCAATCCGTCAAAGGGAGCTGTATCGCCTGTGAACACCATCTTCAGACCCTGTCTGGGTGGCCCCATGACCTCGTCTGGTGTGACCACTTTACCATTGACCTCGACGTTTTCTCCTGCGATGAGCTTTTTGAACAGTCGTCCGGCTGGAACTCCGAGCTCGACCGCCTTTGCCCTGTTGAACTTTCCACGCTTGCCTGGTTCCTGGAGGCTGTAGCAGAGTGCTGGATAGCCGTGGTTCGCTTCTACTGTCTTCACAGTGAAGGTATCTGTCTCAACGACATCGCCAGGTTCCAGATCATGCAAGTAGAGGTTGTACTCTCGGTTCCCGTTACCTGTTCCAAGGAAGCCCTCCAGGTACTCCTCGGTCCCTTTGGTCCCGTAGATGTGGAGGTCGTGCTTTCGTTCGTTCAGACCCATGGTCTGGATGAGGCCTGGCAGGCCCAGGAAGTGGTCCCCGTGGTAATGGGTGATGAAGATGTGGGAGATCTTCATGAAGCTCACACTGGAAAAGGCAAGCTGGCGCTGAGTGCCCTCTCCACAATCGAAGAGTACCACTTCACCACCAAGCCTTACTGCCATGGAAGAAACGTTCCTCTCCTTTGTCGGAAAGGACGCTCCAGTTCCCAGGAATATGAGCTCCATGGGCATCGATAGCGGCTTCACTCATAAATGATTTTCTTCCCATCTTGTTTGTTTATATACCCAGTGTACAATTTTTCCGTAAAGCGCCATTATTGAATTCTGAGGCCAAACGTTTATTAAATGAAAACCAATCTTGAGTAAGCTGGCAAGGGATAGTATGGACTCTCAACAGCACCCGTTCTTCCTCATGGGCAGATACAAAGCCATCTGTCCAGCAGACGTCGGATACTTCGAAAAGCACTTCTGGGCCCGTAAAGAGGATGGAGGCCTAAAGATAGGGCTCACATCGTACATCCAGAGGTTCTACCTTGACGTCATAGACCTAACGTTCGAGGTCAAGGAAGGGGACGAGGTCGCTTTGGAGGACCCGGTGGTTGCCATTGAGGGTATGAAGGCCGTCAACACGCTTGGCTCTCCGGTCAAGGGAAGGATCGCGGGCATCAACAAGGAGCTGTTGGACAATCCTTCCCTCGTGAACGCATCGCCATATGACCAGGGGTGGATCATCCATATCGCTACGGACGATGACCCACCAATGGACCATGCTGCTTACATTGCCATGCTCGAGGTGGAGTGGCCAGCCACACTTGAGAGAGTTGCGAGGGAGAAGGAGGAGGCGCGTCAGAAGCTCATCGAGGAAGGGAAACTGGACGAGGATTGCTGATCCGGGGTGTTACAACATGAAGATAGAGATACTGGGTCCAACGTGTTCCAAGTGCACGCGCACCAAGAACGTCATAGAGGAAGCTGCAGCAGAGCTCGGGGTTAAGGCCGACATATCTGCGGTTACCGATATGCGCGAGATATTGACCTACGCCATTATGATGACACCAGCTGTGGTCATCGATGGTGAAGAGGTCTGTGTCGGTAGGGTTCCGACAAAGAACGAAGCGCTTACCTGGCTCAAGGCCAGGATGTGAAACGGGATATCATGCCAGAACGAGAGACGATCATAGCAACAGTAGCAGTTGTGGTCTTTCTAGCTCTGCTGCTTGGAGCTGGCGGTGCACTCACCTTCTACGCATACCAGCAATCCCAGGAAGGAGTCATTAGCGCTGAAGATTACGATTTTACCGGAAGGACCTGGGTCGACAATGAGGAGATCACACTCTCCGACTACAAGGGCCAGACCGTCCTTTTAGAGTTTATGTTCCTACACGAGGATACATGTGATCATTGTAGAGAGACCATCCACGATACCATCCAACTGCTTGACAAGGTCAGAGAGAACTACACTGAGGAAGAAGTGTTCATTATCATCATCAACATGGCCTATGACAATGGGTCTGGCCAACAGATAGAACCATACATGGAAAGCATGAACATCACCCATCCTCTCATCGTGGACCCGTTCAAGCATGACAGTAACCAGAGGGAGTTCAACAACACGAAGATCGGGTCCAAGTACATGGAGTTCCTCCTGACGTCGTTCACAGGTGGAGGGTTCGATCAACCACCACTGGCAAACCCGACATTCCTTATCATCAGTCCTGAGTTCAACATAGTCCGCGGGCATCAGTTGTCATCCTATGATAAGGATGGATACACTGATGGTGATGTCGTTACCGACGACCAGCTCATGGGGGAGCTCAAGGAGATAAAGGATGGGGAGGCCAGTCAGAAGTTCCAGGGTGAGAAGACCGAGTTCAACCCAGGGACCTTTGGAAGCTTCATCTTCTTCTTTGTCGTTGGGATATTCATTGCTACCACGCCCTGTGCGCTGACCATCCTTGTTTCTCTTACCACATACGTCATTGGCCAGAGCATCAAGGCCACGGAAAAGGAGAAGGAGGGGGAACTAGAGGCCAAAGAGAGCGTGGGGCTTGAACAGATGGGCGGTGACGATGGACCAAGTGCGGTGTCTGTACTTGGCGAGTCCATGCGAGGACTGTCGGTGGGCGGGGCCATCTTTGCAGGCATTGGTCTTGTGTTCTTCATCCTGGGATGCCTTCTGGCAGCCTTTGGTAACCTCATTCCCAGGACCGGGATATTCTTCTTCATCGCTGGTGCCATCCTCATCCTGGTCGGTATCAACATCATCATTCCATACAAAACGATCTTTTTGAAGATCAAAAAGGCCATGGGCAAGGATGATGAGGGTACCTCATCGGTATTTGCCGATACATTCGATAAGTTAAGGAACATCGCCATGAAGGTCACCCAGAGGCAGGCCCATGTTGGTGGGTTCCTGCTGGGTATCCTGTTGGCACTGGGATGGGCGCCGTGCCTCATCTCTATGATCTCTCCTATCCTTCTGTTCGTGTTCGTTAGTGGGATGCAATGGTATTTCGGTGGCATCTACATGTTCATCCTGGCCCTTGGTTACTGCACGCCACTGCTGATCCTTTCTGCACTTGCAGGAACGACCAAAGGACTGATGGCATCGGTACTCCTGTCCATCGGCAAGTATCTGACGAAGGCCATGGGAGTGCTCATCATCCTCGGTGGGATATTCCTGATAGTCATCGAGGTGTTGGGTGTGGAGCTTCCGCTGGACGCTTTGATGTTCGGTTAATCTCCACGGACATAATGGTAGACGATAATGTCGTCGTCCTCGAAGTATACTTCAGCGTGATGTAGTGAGAGGAAGGTGTCCATCCAGACGACCGCGTCCTCCTGGGCCTGCGTTCGGACATCATAGATGTCCTCTTCGTATCCTTCGTTGGCGATGAAGTCTTCGATGATGGGGAAGGGTTCCTTTTCTATGAAGATGAAGCAGTCTGGGCGGTCGTCATGGCCTGGGATGAAGGTGGAGGCGTTATGCCTGATCAATTGCGTTAGGGGAGTTATCTTGCCATCTGGATAAAGGATGGCCCTGGTGCGGTCCCTGACGACGTTTATCATGACCGTTTGGTGATAGACCGTGATGTTGGACCCTGTGTGGTCGTCCTTGATCATCAGGGCCGCTTCTGCTACGCCATCGTAGCCGTACTGGTAGTAATCGTCAGCAACGATAGGTGGGGGGAAGATTGCTATGAGGACGAACAGGAGGGTAACGAGGATCCTGAAGTCCGTGATCTTGAAGTTCGTGTCTGGGGGTCGCAGCCAGGGAGACTTAGGCAGGGTCTGCTTCTTTTTCTTTGGAGGATCCTTCTTCTGTTTCAGGTCTTCGAGGTATAGATCTAGTTCTAATTCTTCCTGCCACAGGTCCTCACCGAACAGCGGTGAACGTTTGGAAAAGACCCACTTGGACACCAGGAAGATGATGGTCGTCACCACCAGGGTGGTCCCTGCGAAGAAAAGGATGTTGCCTGTGATGACCCACACGCCATAGCCCAGAGCACCCCCCAGGGCCACGCTGTAGTGGAGATAGGCGATGTACTTGAACGGGACCTCCTTGACCTTCCGGACAGCTGTGGCCAGGAGCAGGTACAGGCCCTCCTTGGTCATGAACTCATAGACCATGATCCCCAGACAGACTGCCACGAGGACTGTGAAGAAGGAACCTACGCGGTACTGGATGCCAGAGGGATAGAGCCAGCCTGTGATGTGGAGAACCCCGATGAATAGTGTGGAGCCTGCAAGGAGCATGTGGGATCCGCGCTTTCGAATGAAGCCAGATACACCTGCGATGAGGACCATGATCATTCCGAAAGCGTTAGGAAGCGTAATGTCGAAGCGCTTAGGTTTGAGCATGTCCATGAGGAAATCGTCAAAGCCGTCGTAGTCGTGCATGTTCCCATCATAGGTCCTGTACAGAATGAAGCAGGCGATGCCGATGGCAAGAATCGTACCGCCTATGAATGCTGACTTAGGTGTGAGGAGGTGCTTTTGGAGGATGAGCGGGGAGATGACAAGGATGAAGACGCAGGCGTAGATGGTCGCAGCCAGGGTCAGCCAATGGAGAGTTATCATTGCGAGGATGATGAATACTAGACAAGCGGCGTACAAGGCCACAGATGGTATGTCCTCTCGAATATGGCGGACCAAACGGACTGCCAGAAGAATTGCGATCGGGAACACGGTCAGCGCCATGACCTCTGGCATGGTCAGGGTCTGCCAAGCGAACCATCGGGCGAACAAAGGGAAGGAAGCGAACATCAGGGCGGACATGGCACCTACTTCGCGCCTGCTCGTAGAGGCTACCAATCCATATACGGAAAGGACTGAGAACACGCCAAGAATGCCTCCAGTGTACCGGAACATGTCGTACATCTCTACTCCACTGACCTTGTAAACGGTCAGAAGGATCATGTGGAATCCATGGTGGTATTCCTCTGATAGCACGCTGTTGTCGATGCCTTGTTCAACAGCAATCAGTCCCTGAAGGTGGACGTATGGGTCGTTCGCATTGAGGGAGAAATGAGTGAGTGGGAATTCAAGCCTAGTGTAGATGGCCAGAGCGACCGCAAGAATGAGGACTGCGGTCGGAAAGGTCAGGACCTTGTCGAACAGAATGGTCCGCTCGAACACTTTGACCTCGGTGAAGACCTTTGGTTTGATGGGGCCGAACTGAAGGGCCAGTGCTATGGCGGTCATGACCGCGCACACTGCCATATGGACCCCGAGGATGCCAACCAGGGAGTATGTGAAGTACTCTCTCATGATGAAGCCTGTAGAGCTGACAGTTAGCAAACCCAGTGCATTCGCGATCATTATTCGGGCCACAATGCTCTCCCTTCGGAACATTATCATAGCGAAGGGGAGGGGTGGGAGTATGAACAACACCACTAACCAGAAGGTCAGCACAATAGGAGTGATGAGGTCCATATGGCTCGAAACACCCATTGCCTTATAAAATCTACTTAAGAGATAACGGGCCGGACGTAGCCCCTTTACATCCGGCCCCTTCTGCACTTGGCACGATCAATCTTTATTGTCCGGCCACTTCTTCGGTGATGGGACTTCTAGAGCCTTCTCATCGTAGAACTCGGACACATACATCGTACGTTTGTACAGGGAGTACACGTTCCCGGTCTTTTCCAGCAGCATCTTGGTCATTACGTCGCCCCCCAAAACGTGTCCAAGTAAGCCCTTTAGGGCAAAGGTTTATTCGTTCGCCTATAAACCTTTGCCGAAGGACGGTGGGGTCCTTCGGTTTACTTGGACACGTTTTCGGCGAAAAACCTGCGATAGATAACATTGGGGGGTGGTATATATAACGCTTTCGCGGGTCTGGCAGTGTTTTTGTTATATGTGGCAGCAATTGGGCAGCAATTTTTGACCGGTGGCCATGCCAGTTCGTTATAACGCTAGCATTCTTAAAAATGGGGGTTTCATGACACTATTCGGTGC
>JANQNL010000118.1 GCA_028279585.1 Thermoplasmatota archaeon | reverse complement strand
ATCCTCCTCCCTCGTTCTAGTGAATGTGGCACTGTTCTCCAATTAGTGCCAGCCTACCTGTTCTTCCTCGTCCTCCGACTCCTCCCTCTCCACTACTCTAGGTGGTCTGGGCTTCTTCTGCTCCAGCTTCACTGGGCTCCAGAAGTCCTCGCCACATGAATCGCAATGTGTTGCCTCTGGGTGGACGACCTCTCCACAGTGTGGGCACACTGTTGGCTCGATCTGCAGGATCTCTCCACAATGTGGGCAGATCTTCTCCCTTGGGTCGACGTCCTCGCCGCACTTCGGGCACTCATACAGCTCTGGCTCGAAGATAGCTCCGCAGTTCTCGCACTCCTCATCGAACGGATCCACTTCTTCGCCACATACTGGGCAGTGGACCTCGCGCTCGGAAAAGTCGAACTCTTCTCCGTCCTCTCCAAATCCGCCAACGGTGTCCACGGTCTCGATAATCTCCTCGCCAGACTTTGGCTTACCGAAGATTATGACCGCTACCGTTAGGGCTGCAAAGAACAGTATGACAAGGATGCCTACGATGATCATTATCAGGAACCAATCCATTTATACCACCAGTGCCGTCCCTCGTGAGGTATAAAAAGGTAAATCCCTAACCTATTATAAAGATTTCGATACTGCCAGTGTCGATTCTGCACCTTTTGGAACCTTTAAAACCACCTATGCCAGACATTGAACGGTCCACATGAAACGTTGGTCATGGTCACTGGGCCAAGCTCGAGGCGGATACCACGACGCTCGTATCCAGTGGTGAGTTCGAAGCATCAGAGACCGGCTGACACTTGGTCCTCATCAGGTAGTAGAGCGGACCGATATCAACGGACCAGGGTTCAGATAATGCCTCGAAGTTCGCCATGCCCTTGGAGATGATGACCGACCTGGCCATCAACCCCTGGACCTCTGGCTCAAGTGCCTCAAGGTCGAGGCCGACGAAATAGCCGTTGTTGTCACAGACCGAGGCTACTTTGTCCTTCATCCCAGCAACCTCAAGGTCCTCATCCATGGCATCAGTGAGAATGGCCTCCTTCTTCACCATTACATGGACCTCTATCCCCCTTGCGACCAGCTGCTCCACGATGAGGGTGTCTAACACGACCTCGCCACAGTTGTCAGTGAGCAGCACAGCGACCTTGAGCCTGTCAAGGTCCTCGATCATCTTTTCGGTATGGTCCACGGCCAGTCCCTTGTGGTAGTTGTCCTCGAAGGCCTGCTCTAAAAGGGCTGGGTCGGACATCCCCCCACGGATACCGAAGTCCAGGAGGTTGCCGATGATACTTGCCACAACTGCAGCCTTGATCGCTTCTGCACTCCCTGGTTCCCCCACAGCATCTACTGCGGCTCTGGCTTTGGGCATGACCTTCAGGGCCATCTCGTTGGACAGGTCTTTCATTGACTTGTACGGGTCATCGGTCCCCAATCTCTGATAGACCATGTGGTGCATGCCAGTAGCAACGACGGCCGAGCACTTATTGGAGCTTCCATGCTCTCCAAGATAGGCTGCGGCCTCCTTTATTATCTCGAACTCGTCCGGAGTGTAGCTCTCCCCCTTTTCGAGCCTTATCTCGTAGAGCGCTCGTTTGAGCAGGCAGGGGATGCACTCGGCAGTAAGCTTCAACCTACTCCCTCACGAGAGGACCTCGTTGAGCCTGTCCATCTCCCTGGCCATTTTGATCTCCATAGCGATCCTTCGGCCGGAGGACATGTCGTCGTAGATGAAGTCAGCATACGGCGAGCCTGTGATGAACGGATTGGTCCCGGCAACGATACGAGCAGAGATCTCGAAGGTCCTGAACTCCAGCTTGTCGGTGACAACGGTCTCCAGGCAGAAGGAGCCTATCATGCCACCGAACAGCTCGATGGACCTCTCCACGACCTGGGCGCCCATATCGATGACCTTGGGCAGAAGTGACTCTCGGATGACCACTGGAACGTTGCCAGTGACCACAAAGGATGGGAACAGGTTCTGTTCCTTGAGCTCTTCCTGGGAGCCGAGCTTGTACATCTCGTCGATATTGGACTCGTCCCTTCGGTCCATCGACAGCATCTCCAGGCTGCCCTTGGATAGGTTGTATGCATGCTGCTGGAGAGGGGTGTAGAAGTAGTGCAGGTAATACCTGGTCCCGAGGATGTATTCTTGGATGGTGTACTGCTTGCCCATCTCGATGTTCGCCTTGAAGTCCCTGTAGTTCCTGGCGATGAAGAAGCCTCGTCCACCGCGGGCACCGGAGTACTTCACGAGCACTGGTTCGTCGATGGTCTTGGGGTCCTTTATCTCCCTGGGCATGACGAGGCCTGCAGACTCAAGCCATTCGCGCTGCTTTGCCCTGTCGGACTCCCATGCAAGGACCGCTCTGTTTCCAAAGGTCGGCACCTCCATCTGGACGAACTTGGCGGGGGTCAGGTACTCCACCAGGGACCCGTGCGGGACCACGATGGTGTTCCTTTCCCGAAGCTCTTCGGTCATTCCAAGGATCTGGTCGTAGGACTCCAGCTGAATGATCTCATCGGGCTTGGCCCGGGGGAACGCGTCCATGTACTTGGCGCGGTTCTCTCCCACGGTGATGCCAAGGGTCTTGAAACCCTCCTTTCGGGCTCCGTGGAATATCTGTAAACTTGTATGAGAACAAACCGTGGCTATGGTGATGTTGTCGAGGTCATAGCCTTGGAGTATCTTTGGGACGTCGATGTCTGCCATATGGGTGAATAGTGGTGAGGCATTTGGACTTTTCGGAGAGATCTTTTACAGGAACGAGTGGAACGAGTTGATAACCTTCCCCCTGTCTTCAAAAAACCTCCTCTTCAACAACTACAAGAAAAAGGAGAGTGGGCTGCAAGCAGCCCACTCAAAGCCCACCCGTGCCACCTCGACTGACCCCAACGTCAGCTCTTCTCGACCTCTCATGAGCATTAGGGCTTCTCGACGCCCGTTCTCTCCGCTATCACGACCTCCGTCTCCGTGAAGTCCTCGGACACGCTCTCTAAAGCCTTCATCGCAGCATCCTCGTCCAGGATGATCTTCTCCAGTGAGGACTCGATGTTGCGCAGGTTGTCGATGGCCGCGTTCCTCTGCTCCGCACCGATCTTGTGCTGGCTGTACCTGGCCTCCTCGAGAAGCTCCAGGAAGTTGTCCATGGACTCGTGGTCTATGGGCAAGGCGAGCCTGATGGCGTCCTCGAACTCCCTGAAGGTCTCGGAGTCCCTGCGCAGGTAGCCATACTTCCGTAGATGCGCACCGAGCTTCTGGTAGGACTTGAAGATGACAGCGGTGTATTCGTTGCCGGCCACAAGCTGGTCTGCTGCGCGACGGATGATCTTCTTCATACCTCTGATCCTTGCGCGCTTGCGGTAGTAGCGGTAGGTGAAGAAGATGACAATGGAAGCTATGATCATCAGAACGATGAGGATCAAGATCCACTGCCAGACCATGATGTTGAATACTTTATGGATGTACCATGGATCTCGTGGTGGTGGCGGTGTAGGTTTATACGCCGCGCTATACGTCTGATGTGAACCCTTTAGGTTCTCACCACCAACATAAGTCACATTGATGATGAGCTCCGTCTCCCTGTCCGCAGCAAGCTTCAGACCGAAATCCGAATCCTTCCATGGCTTGGAATAATTGAACATCACTCTTCCATACTCGTTCGTGTAAGCCACGCTCGTGTTATGGAACGACTTCCCTGAAGCCGTAGAGATGTTCAACCAAACAACACCATACTGCACAGCCCTGGGCTCCTCATTGTCTGGAGTGTCCCTCTCGAACACCTTCAGATTGAAGATGAGCTCCGTCTCCGGAGTAATGGTCTCCTCCTCGATGATCAATCTACCCTTCTCATCAGCGGAAGGCTTCACGATCATTCTGATGTAAGTGTTCGCCCAAAGTTCTGTCATGGTGGAGTTGCCGGAACCTGCATACCTGCTGGTCCCATTGAACTCCGCCCGAACCTTCACATCACCGATGTAGAGGTCCTTGGGGACCTTGCCGGAGAAGATGAAGTGTCCGTCGGTCAGACCATCACCCGATGTCGTGGTCGAACCTATCCTGTAGGTCTCACCCGCATTGTCCAGATAGATGTCCACATCCACCCGCTTGACGGCTTCGACCGTCCTCTCACCCTTGTAGGTCTCGGAGAGGCTACCGGTCACAGAGAACTCCTGGTTCCGGACCATGGTCCCGGCCAATGGGTCCAATGTCAGCATCGTGTAGGCACTGACATCATAGGGTTGTTCGATAGACAACGAGGGAGCATAGGCATCCTTGGGAGCATACTTCTTCCCCTGGGGGCCATTTGGGTATTCTGGAGATCCCTTGTACTTTGCAACGACGTAGGCAGTGCCCACAGGCTGCGTGATAGGAACCTCGTACTCGGTGAAAGTGAACCTCCCAAGCGAATCTGTATCTGCCATCCCGATAGGTGTACCAAGGTTCTCCCCAGGATGAGACAACCAGTATAGGGTCACGGTCTTGTTCTTCATCCCGGTGCCCATATCGTCAGACAGAGAACCCTTGATGTAGACGCTCTCGCCCTTATAGACCGATCCCATGGGCACCTCGACCTCTGCGTGGGTCATGGCGACCACACTGAACGGATCACCCGAAGCATCGAAGTAAGCGGACGAGTCATAGAACTCCTGGCTTGGGTCCTTGTTCGTGTACTTCGCAAGTACTGTCACAGGTCCCAGGGCCTGGTCCATCTTTATCGGGACGTCGAAAGAGAAGCGTCCCTGAGTGTCAGTGGTCGTGATGAACTCACGAACGGCCACATCACCATATCCCCAGTAGAACACGATGTCATGGTTGGCCACTGGGACAGGGTTCTCTGCAGACGATGCTTCCACGTCCTTAAGGATCCCACGGACCCTGGCGATGTTGAAGTAATGTGTCTTTCCTTGATTGTCCTCGTAAGGCACTCTGGTGATGTATTCCCCAGGCTCGTTGTAGATACCGTTGTTGTTCTGGTCCAGATAAAGCTCCAAAGCCGTATGCGCTCGGACCACATAGGTCGTCTCGTTGGTTACAGGTCGGTAGTAGAAGTACCGCCCCTGGTCCAGCTTGTCCGTGGTCCCGATCTGCCAGTAGCCTTCGGTGACGAAGAACTCAACAGAGACCGACGTTGGACCAAGGTCCTGGATATTGGAGGCCGAGACCTCTATGTTGATGTTGAACGAACCGTTGGTGTTGTTGACGAAGAACGGTCCATACCTCTTGTAGAAAGCATCCGTGGGCTTTCCCCAATGGACGTAATACTTATATCTAGCATGGAAGTCCTCGGACCCGATGACAAGGCTCGGACCCTGCCTGACCTTGTCCAATGAGTACATGTACGAGTCTACAATACTACCATTGATCTGGATCCGCTTCCCATGGTAGACCCATGCATCCACTCCAACATCGTCGAAGATGACGTCCGTGTACCTCTGGACCTTGATGGTCCTGTTTATCTTCACAGGCTCGTAGTAGTTGTTCAGGGTCGTGTTGTAGGTCGGGTCGAACCTGGCCTCGAGGATATGTTTTCCAGCTGAAGTTCCCATGGGGATGGTGTAAGGGAACGTGAACCTGGATACCATCTCACCGGGTTTCTGTGTGGCCTTGACCTCACCGACGTACTGACCGTCGAAGAAGACCCTGATCATCTTGTAACCCATGGCCATGGCGGGTTCTCCGCTCTCTGGATTCTGTGTGTCTGGGGTGACGACGCTTGCGTCAGCAACGCTTCCTGAGATGGTGATGGTCTCACCGATAGGCAGGATGCTCTTGTCCGTGGCCGCACTTATCGCGGTCTCATGCCACAGGTCGATGTACATCTTCTTCGAGCATGGCTGGCGAGAGACGAAGGCGAAGGTGTCCTCATCTATCAGCAGGTCACCGTCGTTGTCGATGCCGTCAAGGGCTTCCTCGTCCACCTGCATATCACCATCGTCGTCAAAGTTCAGCTGCTGGTTGTTTATCAAGGTGTCAGCGTTCAGCTCTGTGTCGTTCAGCTCGTAGTGTACCGAGCCGTCCATGGTCCACTGGCCCTTGAACATGATCTCCAGCTCGCATTCCCCAAGCCTTGGCTCGTCCACGTCGATAGTGAAGTTCCATTCTCCAGGATTGAAGCCATTGTCAGGATCGTCCTGGTCTGTGGAGAAGTAGTCCTCCTGGATGAACGGGGAACCTGGGTCCCATGTGTACCTCATCAGTGCCATGGGGATAGGAAGGTCACCCGCGCCGGGGTTGCCGTCGGAGTTATTGTCCTCGTGGAGGACGCCTGCCACGGAGAAGGTCTCGCCGTAGTGGACCTTGTCCGGGCATTCCTGGATGGTCATGAGCGTGTCCGTGGTCAATGTTCCCCGGGTTGCCATGCACTGTCCGACACCCACTGACGGACGGGGCTGGTCCCAGGAATATGCACGGGCTTCGATGGTGGGGTCATCGAAAGGCTCGAACTCTGGTTCAGTTGGAGTTTCTTGCTCCGGTCGTTCGTTGGACACGATGCTCGCGTCCGGTACTTCGGCTCTCATCTCGTTGGGTCCCGGTCCGGCGTTCTGCGCGAAGCAGACACCCACCACCAGCGGGACACAGAGTAGGAGCAGCACAACAGCAATGGTCTGTGTTCTTCTCATAAACCCACCTCTGATGCTACAGCCTCGGACCCGGGGAGAGCATCCAGACTAATACGACGGATTCTGAACATAGGGATAGACCCCGGTCTGGACCTGTTGCTGTGCTCCCCGTGCATGCAAGACTGCCATGCGCGGTCTCAAGGCTGACGGTGAGCTATTCTCGCTGGATGTGATATATACGTAAAGGGCACATGAACGGATTGGAGTGTTGCAACTATGTGGCAAAAAGAGGTGCAGATCCCCATCCAACCCACCTTCCTCCCCCCCAGGAGCTCGCTCCGCTGGCCGTTTTCATCTCTTCGTGATGAAAACTCCGCCACTCCCCTTACAGCAGCATCGAGCCTCGAGGTCTCGATACTGCGTACATGGAATCTGTGATCACGAATGCTGCATATCCAGATTCCATGTCCGGCCTGCTCGCTCGCTAACACTTATGGAAATAAATCGAAAACCAAGTTCAGGAACTGGTCTCACTCATCTACGGCTATGGTGTCGACCACTCTCTGCGCAGCCTTCAGTTTCCTCTTGTCCCTCAGGTCGAATATGATCGTGTAGATCGCAGGAAGCAGCAGGATAGCACCCGCAGCCGAGAATATCAGAAGCAGCATGACCAGCGTGATGAACTCCCTGATGGCCGGTATATTCATCAGGAACACAGCAGCAAGACCCATGATCATGGTCGTCGTGGACTCCACGAACGACATACCAGAGGTGGCCACGGACTCCTGGACAGCTGCCCGGGTCCGACCGCCCTCTCGTACACGCTCTGTGATGTGGATACAGAAGTCGATACCGATACCCACCATGATGGAACCGATCATCGCCGTGAACAGGTTCAGCTCACCTGAGAACGGCGGATGCGCAGGATCTATCATGGGACCTATGATCCCTAGGACAAAGAGTATTAAGAACTGCCAGGCCACCACACCAAAGACAGGGATAAGGGTCGTGAAGGAGGTCTTCACGGAATCACCCACACCGGTATTCCCGGTGAGCATGAACGTGATCGAAAGCACAACAAAGACAAGTCCCAGAGCAAGGACCGTGGACATGACCGCGTTGACCATCAGCAGGTCGTTGACGACCACGACAATGGCTCCGAAGCCTGTGAGCTTGGACACGGTCAGGTCACCATACTGTTGCCCCGTCACCGCGTTTATCTCGTTAACGGCCTTCTCCGTAGACGCAACGTCCATGGTCGGCATGTTCACATACACTAACGTACGTGCGAAGTCCGACGACACCATCATGGCCCGTACAGCTGGGCCTATGGACTCATAGAAGACGTTGAGGAACGCCGTAGAAAGGTCCTTGTCGTACGTGGCCTTGAACAGAACGTTGACAGCACCTGCTTCGTCCATGGTGCCTAAAGCTGAGTAGAACGACGAACCGATTATACTTTCAGCAAGCGTGTCCAGCATCTCCTGGTCACCGACACCTATGTCGGGAATTTGACTGATGATAATTTGCCAGTAGGTGCTGTTTCGGAAATCTGGTATCTCCATCATAACCAGAATGTCTATCAAACCGATGGCCATTGAATTGTCGACCTGGTTGATGCCATCCTGCAGTCGTTTGACCTTTTGCAGACTACTGTAGTCCTTCATGGAACTTTGCACTTCCATGTCATTAACGGCAGGGTACCCTTCGACAAGGACCATTCCTATCTGGCCCCCGCCGAACTTTTCTGAGACCTCACGCATAGCTACCACTACCGGTTCGTCCTGTGGGGACATCTCCATGTAGTCCATGTTGGACTGGATGGTAGTGGCAGCAAGCCCAGAGGCGATAGTGATGATTATCGCCGTGGCAATGATCTTTTTACGGTGATTGACAGGGAAACGTCCCATCTTTTCAGCATAACTTTCCTCCCCTCCACCTTGAGACTTTTCCGCTGCAGGCTTCTTGTAATTCAAAAGCATGATGAGCGCAGGGCAAAGGACCATGGTCATGGCCCAGGAGATCATGATGCCAGATGCCAGGCCGAAGCCAAGGACCTGCAGTGGGATCATGTTCATACCCATGAGGGAACCGAAACCGATGGAGGTAGTAACCGCTGATAGGAAGATGGCCTTCCCCGTTGTACGGACCGCTGTCTTGATACGTTCCTTCCGGTCCTCTATCTGGTATTCCTCCACGTACCGGTTGGCTACGTACAAGCCGTAGGCTACCCCGAGAGCAACCAGAATGGGTGCCATCATGGTGACCTGCGGTGTCAGGACCAACCCTGAAACACCTAGGATACCGAAGGTAACGATGAGCGAGAAGACCACAGGTGTTCCTGCGATGATAAGGATCTTCCATGTCCTGTGGAAGAACAGCAATGCCGTGGCCACAAGGAATAAAGCTGCAGGGAATACCTTGAACAGCTCCTGATAGGTCCTGTCGGTCAGCGACTTGGTGAGTGGTGTGGGTCCGGTGGGGGTGATCCTACAGTGTACCTGACCCTGGTGGACGCGACCCCACCATCGCCCCTCTGTGAAGTAACTGTCAGCATCTGCCTCAGGCAGAACGAAATAATCATCGATGAGGCCTGGTGGATTGGGCTTGTCATTAGCCATCCTAAGGGGAAGATAGATCTTTTCCAGGATGTCCTCCTTGTCGGCCTCTGCAGCTACACCCAATAGGACCATGGTGGTATCGACGACGTTGTCATCGTTCGTGTCGATCCAGAGGCTTCCCATGTCCCCTGCTGACTCGTCCATCTGTCTGAACAGAGCGTCGATCTCATCCTGGTCTTGCGGCAGCTCATACTCAGATTCAACCGGCAGATCGTTCAGTCCGAACTCTGACTCCAGTGCATTGGCTACCCTTTCAGGTGTAGCGTTGAGAAGCTTCAACATCATGGGCAACGAGAACATCCAGACTATGCCGTCATTGACACCTTCGTCACCGACATCGAAATCCAGCGTACGCTCTATAGCGTCTATTTCCCGTAGTACCGATAGGTCCTTTACAGACACGTTCGAGGTCTTATCGAACGCGTTCACCGATTGAACGTATAGGATGATCATATCGGTGGACCAGTTCTGCTGGACATCTGAAAGGATCTTTTGTGTCTCGTCACCTTGAGGTAGATACACCTCGAAATCCCCGCGGATGGACTCCTTGAACTTCGACTTCTGAAGGTCGAACCCGTCCTCGTACATCTCCGGGTTCGGAGGCATGCCGATGATGCCCACAAGGAGCATGAAAACAACAAAGAGGGTCACACCGACCACGATGAGCATCGGGTATGCGGTCACGGCATTGGTGAACTTGTCCAGGATATTGAAGTCAAGGAGCTGGTCGGAGTACTTGTCGGACTGTGTATCGATGGTCTCGATACGGGTCCTGGTATCCTCGGCCATCCTGGCCATCCTGTTCTTGACGATGTCAGGTCCTTCCTTGACACCACGGTTCATCATCCTGTCGATGATGAGGTCCATCTTGCCTGTAGCATCAGAGACCTTCTCAACGGCGGTATCTTCGGGTTCGTCCCCGGTCTTCTCCGGTGGGTCGTAGTCCCAGTCCTCCTCTGGGTCAGGCTTACCAAACCCAGTGAACTGGACAACGTCCGAGTCCTTTTTCGACCTTACTTCAGTCGATATATCGGTCCTCTTTCCGAAGGGCAATCAACCACCTGTGCAGAAGGGCCAGGGTGGCCCTATTTTTTAACCTGCAATCCTCATATCAGTCTTCCGTAATAAATATACTTTGGTTATCCAAGGACTGGCCTGAATAGTTGTTCATTAGTTAGAAAATAATATATGAATCCACTCACTTTGGGACATGGGTGCGTCACTTGAAGACGATCATATCGCTAAAAGGGATCATCACAGCATCTTTCATCCTGCTGTTGCTGACCATGTGCTTTTTGCCACTGGCCATATCTGCCGTTGAGTCAGGCAGGACCTCGACCCACAGTGTGGACATAACAGGCTCCAACCTGTTCGTTGACGCTGGAAGCGGAAAGAAGACCGATTACATAGCTCCGGACAAGACATACAGCTACGTCCTTGTCGTAAGCAACGATGCTACGTTCGAGGATAACTTCACGCTAAAGATCACTTCTGTCCCAACAGGATGGTCAGTAACCTTCGATGGTGTGAACACTGTTGTCGACACAGGAACGGTCGGCTCTGGCTCTGACAGGAACCAGGACGTCATTGTCAGGACCAACTCTGCAGATACAGATGAGATAATCTTCGAGGCCACATCATACAAGTCTGGTGTGACCGAGCACGTCAGTCTCATCCTCGTCAGCGGCAAGGACCCTATCGAGCTGGTCCCTGATGAGTACAACAAGCAGGTGTCTCCGAACAGCGAGGTCGTCTATGACCTGTCCATCACCAACAACCTCAACAGGACCATCACCCTGGACCTGTCCTTCGGTTCGACACTGAAGTACTCTACCATCGCCACAGAGGATGACTGGACCGGATACCTTTCAAAGACCTCCATCAATCTCTCGTTCGAAGAGACCGTTGTTCTTGATATGTATATCAGAGCACCTATCAACGGAACCCCGGGTCTTTCCAAGATAATTCAGATCGAGGCCCGTATCCAGAACGAGCTCAAGACCTACTATTCCAATGAGATAACCACCGTGATAAAGGAAGAGTATGACCTTGTCGTCAGCACTCCGACCACCATTACAGCTGCACCCCTGGAATGGGCCAACTTCACGGTGTCCATCAAGAACAACGCGCTGATATCCGACACCCTTTCCCTGCAGATAGTCGGTGGGGACGCATGGGCCATCGAGATGTCGGGCCTGTTCACTTTCATGAACGAACAGAAGACCGTGAACGCAGGGTCCACCTCTTACATCTACATGAACATACCAGTACCATTGAACGCACAGGCGGGTCTCCACTACCTTAAGACCAACCTGACGAGCAAGGGTGGGACCTACACCCTTGACTTCCCTGTGATGGTCACGAGCGTCTATGGTTTCAACATGGACTCCATGGAGGACTCCGACGAATGCCAGGGTGGCTGCTACAAGGTCACCAAGGCTGGGACCGATGTGGAGGTCAAGCTCATCAATACCGGTAACTTCAAGGATACAGTTGAGCTGGAGCTCATATCCCTGCCAAGCCAGTGGACCGTCAAGATAAGCTACTTCAAGGGCTCTGCTGGCGCAACCACAGAGGAGACAGCCACATCCCCGACCATCGACATGTCCACCAACGGGAACAAGAAGATGGTGCTCACAGCAGGCGTCAGCTCCGCAACGGTTACCGTTGGCTACATGCAGACCGTCTATGTCGGCCTCCATGTAACGGTAACGGATTCAGCGACCGTCGGGACCAACAGCTTCGACGTGCTCTACAGGTATGGTCCACCAGCATCCCGGACCACCACCAAATATACTGTCCAGACCAACCTATTGTTCTCCGACCTGGAGTTCACCCCAGTCCTGGACGACGGCTTGACCTACATCTCACAGGACAAGGACAACATCACGGCTGGTGAGAAGGTCAAGTTCACAGTGGAGGTCCAGAACAACTATCCTCTGGACGCTTCGGACGTCACAGTGATCATGCGCGTTGACGGTGAGACCAAGGAAGAGCAGACAGTGTCTGTCCCCTCCGGTGGAAGCACCGAGGTGGAGTTCACCTGGAAGGCAGAGGAAGGCAACCACGCCATTGAGTTCCTGATTGTCGGTGAGGGAGCGACCACGGACACAGCTCCAAGGAAGACGACCAACGTTGGAGTGGAGGCTTCTGACGAGACCTCCAACCTACCACTTATCATAGCACTTATCGTGATAGTCATACTAATTGTGGTAGTTGTCGCAGGTTTCATCGGATACACCATGTATCAGAAGACCCAGGTGGAAGATGTCAAGGCCAAGGAGTACGACCTCCTCTATGGTGACGAGGGAGAGTACGATGAGCGCGTCAAGCAGGAGATCGGCGGAGATGACGAGTCCGATGAGTTCCTGCATGGGGCCAAGACAAAGTCCAGAAAGTCAAAGGAGGACCTGGACGAGGAGGCCAAGGACCTTTACGGCGGCAAGAAGCGCGGAAGGAAGGGCAGGAAGGGTAAGAGGGCCGAGCCAGAAGAAGAGGAGGAGGAGAAGCCCAAGCGCGGGAAGAAAGGGCGGAAGAAGGAAGAGCCCGAGGATGAGGAGGAGGAGAAGCCCAAGCGCGGAAAGAAAGGGCGGAAGAAGGAGGAGCCCGAGGACGATGAGCCCAAGAAGAAAAAGGGCTCCAAGAAGGGCACCAAGGGACGCCGCGCCAAAAAGGACTTCTGAGTGAGCCGCATGAGACCTGACTGGGAGACGTATTTCCTACGTATCGTATCGCTTGTAGCGAAGCGGTCCACATGTCTCAAGGGACAGTATGGTGCCGTGATAGTCAAGGACCGCAGGGTCCTGACCACAGGCTATAACGGGTCTCCCAGGGGTCTTGATCATTGTTCAGTTACAGGCTGTGTTCGGGACCAGTGCGAGGATGGTGATGCCGAGGAGAACTGCCGTGGAGTGGAGGCTGCACAGAACGCAGTTGTCCAGGCGGCACTGTTCGGTATCAATATCGAGGACGCTACGGTGTATACGAACAAACCTCCGGACGTGACGTCCGCCAAGATGCTCATCAACGCTGGCGTCAAGGACATAGTGATCCTGGGGGTTCCACCGAAGGACCTTGCAAAGGAGCTGTTGGACGAAAGTCGTGTCCGTGTCGTTGTGAAGAGGTAATAGCTATCTTTTTGTAGCAACGCACCGTTGACCCCGCACTGAAATGGGGGACCTGCATGACAGAACCGTTCTGCTTATCTGAACTGCCGCCAAAGAAGGAGTTCCAGCCTGGTATCAGAAGGGCACCGGACAGAGGCTTCAGGCTCAACGCCACAGAGACCGAGACCGCCCTCCGGAACGCCCTGCGCTATGTGGACCAGAAGTTCCACGAAGAGCTCGCATCCGAGTTCATGGACGAGCTCCTGACCAGAGGCCGCATCTACGGCTACAGGTTCAGACCCGAAGGCAACATCAAGGCCAAACCCGTCAACGAGTACAAGGGAAGCACCCTGGAAGGAAAGGCCCTCCAGCTCATGATCGACAATAACCTGGACTTCGACATCGCCCTCTATCCATACGAACTGGTGACCTACGGCGAGAGCGGTCAGGTCTGCCAGAACTGGATGCAGTACCTTCTTCTAAAGAAGTACCTCGAGGAAATGACCGGTGAGCAGACCCTCGTGGTCCACTCCGGCCACCCACTCGGGCTCTTCCCCTCCCATTCCGAAGCACCCCGTGTCATCAGTACCAACGCCCTGCTCATCGGGATGTTCGACGACCCCACCAACTACCACAGGGCAGCAGCTCTTGGTGTGGCCAACTACGGCCAGATGACCGCAGGTGGATGGATGTACATCGGCCCCCAGGGCATCGTGCACGGAACCTACATCACCCTCCTCAATGCAGGAAGGCTCTACCTCGGGCTCGATGAGGACAAGGACCTTTCCGGTGTCCTGTTCATCACCTCTGGACTTGGGGGAATGAGCGGTGCCCAGGCAAAGGCCGTCGAGATCGCAGGCGGCATCGGCGTCATTGCCGAGGTTGACAAGAGCCGCATAGAGACCAGGCACTCCCAGGGATGGCTCTCCAAGACATCCGACGACCTGGACGAGATCTTCGGCTGGGTCGAGGAACACAGAGCATCGGGAGAACCTGTGTCCATAGGTTACGAAGGGAACATCGTGGACGTCTGGCAGTATGTTGTGGATAACAACATCAAAGTTGAGCTGGGCTCAGACCAGACTTCCTGCCACGCTGTTTACGAGGGCGGGTACACCCCCGCAGGATATTTTTTCGAGGAAGGCCGCAAGCTCATGGAAAGCGACCCTGACGGGTTCGAGAAGGCCGTTGACACCTCGCTCATCAAACAATACAAGCTCATCAAGACCCTGGTTGACAGGGGGATGTATTTCTGGGACTACGGTAACAGTTTCCTGAAGTCCGTGTTCGACGCTGGGGACCATTCGATCGCCCGCAACGGCGAGGACACCAACGATGGTTTCATCTTCCCATCCTACGTCGAGGACATCATGGGTCCCATCTGCTTCGATTACGGCTATGGTCCGTTCAGATGGGTCTGCCTCTCTGGTAAGCCCGAGGATCTGAAGAAGACCGACCAGACCGCCATGGAACACATCGACCCGACACGAAGGGCACAGGACAGGGACAACCACCAGTGGATCAAGGACGCAGAGAAGAACCAGCTCGTGGTGGGAAGCCAGGCCCGTATCCTCTATGCGGATGCTGGAGGAAGGGTTGGTATCGCCCTGAAGTTCAACGAGCTCGTTCGTAATGGCGAGGTCGGCCCCATCATGCTCGGTCGTGACCACCACGACGTCGCTGGGACTGACTCTCCGTTCAGGGAGACAGCCAACATCAAAGATGGTTCCAACGTCATGGGGGAGATGTCCATCCAGTGCTTTGCAGGCAATGCTGCTCGAGGGATGACCATGTGTGTGCAGTCCAACGGCGGCGGTGTCGGTATCGGCCGGTGCTTCAACTCAGGCTTCGGTCTGGTGTTGGACGGCTCCGAGCGTGTGGACAAGATAATCAAGCGTGCCATGGACTGGGACGTCATGGGTGGTGTAGCTCGCAGGGCGTGGGCAAGGAACCCCAACGCCATCGAGACAGTTCGGGAGTGGAACCAGAACAGTGGTGGGAACGTTACATTACCTTCACTTGTGGATGATGAGCTTGTGAAGAAGGTCCTTGAGGACAAGCTGCAGAAGTAACCTTCTATTGATCCTTCACATATGATGGTCATCCATCTAGATGCCAAAACATACTCCCTCCGTTCCTTTCCAATTGAAGAGGGGTCGTTCCAAGTTATTACCGCAGCTCTTTGATGAACTTGGAACGATCTTTTTCCACCTAAATTGGAAAGGTCCTACGGTCCTATGTCTTGGCATGCCATGTAATTTCGAAGATGCACTCTGGATCCCCGTGCTTCTGGCACTTCTTGCTCCGGATGTCCACCTCTACATCGTAGTAGGTGAAGCTACCGGCGATTATTCCCTGTGCAAGACCACACAGCTTGGACGCTGAATAATAATGGATCCTGCACGAAGAGGCTCCTTTGGGGACGAAGGAGATGAACGGGTTCTCACTGTTCGCGAACCTCTGGTAAGCATTCGGGAAGTTCGCGATGAACTCCGCGGGTGAGCTGAACTCGAACTCCTGGGGGAACAGCTTTCGAAGGGTCGGGACCGCCCGCCTTCCTATCTCGATCTCGAAGGCAGTCTGGTCCATCTCGAGTTCCTTGGCACCCTCCTTGATGAGCTTATTGAAGAGATCATCCTCGTAGAACTCATGGGGGTCGAAGGCAGAATCGATACCACAGGTCTCACGTACCTTGGTCACGGCTTCTGGACCTTGCACAGACTGGATGTATTCCAGTAGATTGTTGAACTGGAAGCCGCGGACGTGCCTGTGCTCGTTCACTACTTCGTCGTCTGTAACGATGTCGTCCCCCAGACCGTGATATTCTCACTGGTTATAAATTTGATTCCTCTAAGGGCATAAATAAATAATCAGTTCGCAATCCGGGAGAGTTGGCCCGCGAACTCCTATCCAAGGTTACCCCTGTGCCTGCAAGATATCCGATAATCGTCATCGCTGTAGTGATGGTGCTAGCGTTCGTCTCGACGACCGCCTTGATTGTCTATGCAGCCACAAGCGATAGGGGCATGGACACACAGATCACAGACTACCTGCCAGAGGAACCTCTGGTGCAGGATTACAAGACTGTGGAGTCCGTGTTCGGACCATCGGGTACCTACCACAATGTAATGGTCTCCAACCGGGCGGACAACCACCGCGGAACCCTCGGAGCAGGGCAACTGCGGGAGATGAACCGAATAGAGTCTGCCGCCATGGGCGTTGAGGGTGTGTCCCAGACGGTGAGCTTTGCAAAGCTTGTCAACATCATCTGTTTGAGCAGGTGGAAGGAGAGCGTGGAGGACCTGGAGGACTACCGTGTGGACGGTGCCGTCAACTCCACTTGTAATATGCTGGGGCCTGATTTCACAGACCTTTGGTTCAAGAACTGGATGGACAATGTGACCCATCCGGAGTATATGGCGATCGCATCCGCTCTGACCCTCGAAGACTTCCGAGCTGCAGCCACACTTCTTCTTTCCCAGGACCTTGACCCGGACGCACGGTCTGCATCCCACGCGCTCATCATCGTCATGCTCGATCCTACCTTGTCTATCTCGGAGCAGAAAGAGGTCAGCATCAAGGTAAAGGAGGCTGTCAAGGACGTCCAGCTTGAGCATGTGAAGGTCCATCAGACCGGACTGCGCTTGATCACCTCTGATGTCGACCAGGCGGCATACTCTTCCATGGGCATCCTGGCCGGGACCATCGCTATAGTCGTCACCATAATTCTCTTTCTGGGTCTGCGATCTTTCACCGCAGTCCTCTCTGCGACCTCCACCTTGGTCCTGGTCCTGGTCATGACCATCGCCATCTGTGCTTTACTTGGGTTCAAGTTCACCATGCTGGACATTGCAGTTGTCCCCCTGATAATCGGGCTGGGTATCGACTACACGGTCCATCTATCCCGGCGGAGGAAGGAGCAGAAGCTTGAGGGTAAGGATGCCCAGAGCTCCACACGCTCGGCGATCATCCTCATGGGCAGACCGATGTCTGTTGCTGTTGCGACCACATCGTTCGCTCTGCTTTCGAACGCCCTTTCCGACATCGGTCCAGTGGTCGAGTTCGGAATAACCTGCGCCATCGGTATTGTGCTTGCATTCTTGCTCTCTGCGATCTACATGATGAGCGTCCAGTCACTTGTCGATGGCCTTGTGGAGCGCTTCAAGGCTCCAAAGGAGCAACCTCCAGAACCAGAACCCCGAAGGGTCGGAAGACGTCGCCCGGAACCTGTGGAAGAAACCCCGAAGGAGGAGAACTTCCGGGATAAGGTCGACAAGGTCGGTCCGTTCGTGTTCGGGAGGTTCGGTCGGGGTATCGCCACCATTCCCCCAGCAGCGATCCTTTTGGTCCTACTTCTCACCCTGGGTGGAAGCTTCTTAGCCGTCCAGGTGGAATCTGACTTCGACATGAACGAGTTCCTTCCGGCAGACTGGGAGAGCGTCGAGACCTATGAGGACCTTAACTCCAACTTCAATGGGTCAGGTCTGTTCCAGACCTATGTCTTCATCCGCTCTGATGATGACCTCTTGCAGCCCGGCTTCATCCACGCGTTAGCGTCCTTCGAAGAAGAGCTGGACTGCACCTCGACCTGCGTCCGATCTGGCGACGACGCACGCACCGTATCGCTTCTAACAGTCCTACGGACCGCGTTCAATATCGACCCCGACCTGGCGGACCAGTATCGTTTCGATGCTGCCACCGGGCTACCTGGTCTAGGTTGCAGTGGTAACGACGTCCGAGGTTTGGTCGCCCATCTTTGGGATGATGATACACAGGCAGACCTGCTCACCAAGATGACCCTGGGCCAGATGATGGGCTCCATTGTGGAACTGGACGAGGATGGGGGAGTGTATCGTGCATTGGTCCGTGTGTATGTCGAGGTCTCGGACACAGGCTCTACCCGGAAGATGCAGGATGAGGTGAACGACGCTGTGGAGGCATCGGACCTTGAGCTTATGGATGCCGGGATCACAGTTACTGGTCATGCGATCGTAACGCTCACGACCATGGATGTCCTGATCCAGGCGATGCTCCTGTCTGCAATGTTCTCACTGTTCGTTGCCTTACTTGTACTCCTGGCCGCCACAAGGAACCTCACCGTGTCTCTTGTGTCAGTAGGTTCTGTGGCCATAGCAGTGGTCTGGATCCTTGCCACCATGAAGCTCCTGGACATTCCGATATCAGTGCTCACAGTGATGGTAGCCTCGTTGACCATCGGCCTTGGGATCGACTACAGCGTCTACGTGGCCGAAAGGTACCGGGAGGAGCGTGTCGGTATCTGGGCCAGGGTCAGACCCAAG
>JANQNL010000037.1 GCA_028279585.1 Thermoplasmatota archaeon | reverse complement strand
ACTTCAATGATGGGTATGAGGGGGCAGCGCCGGACATGGGGGCTCATGAGAGGGGGGCAGATCCGTTCGAGTTCGGGGATGATGCGTATCTTTGGCCTTTGACAATTACAACTGAAGATGACACAACTGTGTATTGGGGTGAGAACTACACTGTTGACTATGATGCTGTTTCCGACCCTTCGAACACTTATTTTGAATGGGAGCTAACAGAAGGACCCGCCTTCCTGTCGATCGATAATGGAACAGGTGTACTCGGGGGATCTCCAGAGGAGGGGGATGTTGGACAGCATTTTGTTCGTGTGAACGTCAGTGATGAATGGGGTAGAACAGACTTTGCTGCCTTCTTCCTGGACGTACTTGGGAATTCACCTCCAAGTGTTAGCTTGAAGATCGGTCAACCAAAGTATTATGCAGATGTGATCTACGTAAACTCATCATCCCAGTTCAATATCAGCTCCTACGACAATACACCTGGATTGGATGGTGTGTCCTTCAAGTATAATGATACAGATTGGATGGAATATGAGGGTAATTTTACACTGCCATCTTCGATCACACAAGTGCACTATATGGCCCTAGATAGAACTGGGCTGAGCACAACGGGGTATGAAAACGTCTCTGTGGACAATGAAGCTCCTACGACGATCATGAATGTTGGGGAGAACACGGGGGTTAGCGGCATTGTTGAAGCAACCACCAAAGATCAGGTGCAGCTTGTGGCCCAAGATGGGGGAAGTGGGATAGGTAGTACACTCTACAGCATCGATGGTGGGACCTGGCTGAACTACTTTGGTAACATAACGTTCAACGAACCAGGGACCTATATTATCGAGTACTATTCATTTGATAATCTACTCCAGGAGGAAACCATCCGTTCTGTAGAACTGCATGTCTATAAGGGCATCACGATCAGCGGCTCGGTAACATATGGTGATTATCCATTCACTGATGGGGATGACGTGATCCCAGACGGTGAGAATGTCGAGAATGGTACAGTTGAGCTAATGGTCGAGAATGGATCATCTTATGATGTGATCATGTCAACGTTGACTGTTAATGGATCGTTCCAGTTGACCTTCCCCGTAAAGGGTCTGAACTATTCTCTCAGGGTAACTCCACCTGAAGAACATCGGATCGATGAAGTAGCCATGGTCGATGGATATCTAGATCATTATCTAGATCCTCTTAATGTCACTAAGGATAGTTTCTATTTCATTGAGTTAGAGTATTATTACCTTCAGCCTTTCGATCCATCTCTTTGTGGATTCATCACGTATGATGGTGGACACCTGGATGGGATGAATGCATCTGGTGTAATGGTTGAAGCTTACAATTCTTCTGGGACCTTGTCATGGAGCGATACATCGAGATCAGATGGTTTCTTCTCATTGTTGCTCGAAGCTGATGTAAACTATACTATCATAGCTACACCACAAACTGATAAGTTAGGCGAGGCCAATGTTTCATCTGGATACCTTCCAAGCATCGTTAAGCTCGATGTTCTAGAGTCGATGGAGATCAACTTTGAGCTACGCTATTACAATCATTCAAGTGGTGGTACAGGTAATGGATCGAATGGGACAGGGGGAACAATCAACAATTCGAATGGTTCAGGTGGTTCCATCACACCATTCATCCAGATCCTATCTCCCTATGAAGATCAGAAGTTCCAAACCCGGGTCATGATCGAGATCCAAGGAACATCAAACCTTCCAGAAGGGTCTGTTATAACGGTGATGTTCTCCTCATGGACCGGCCTTGTTTTCGTTGATGCGTGGGGGAATTGGAACGCTTCTGTTATGGGTCCCTCCCATGAAGCAGTTTACACGATCTCAGTCCAGAACGGCAGTGCATACGATCAGATCATCATCGAGGTTGTAGCTCCCGAACCAGAGGAGGAGTCATCAGGACTAGCATTATATTTCGGGATACTGGCGGGCTTTCTAATAGTGGTATTGATCATCCTCGTTGTACTTGTCATGATGATGAAGATGAGACCCCCCGGCGAGCAAACCCAAACCACAGACGCAGAGATCGCAGCTGCGGCCGATGCCATTGAGGATCCACCAGACGAGACCCCTGACGAACCCGAGGAACCCGACATCGTCGATGAAACGTCCTCTTGGAAAGACGCAGACTCCCCAGGTTGGGAAGATGGAGATGATGGCGGCTGGGAATCCAACGACGAGGACTGGGCTGGAGAAGAGGAGACGTTCGACATCCCAGAACCCGAGGAAAGCCCCGAGCTCGAAGACACTCCTGACGAAGATTACTCTGAAGAAGAGTATCTGTAAAAGCGCAGAGGGCAAGGTGACTGAGGTGTCACTAGATGAAATTTTAAGTTGGACCTGTCGCGTAGCCCTCTGCAAGCGTTCCTAGGAATGGCTTGTATATTAAACCTTTGATAGCGAGTTTCCGTTCGATCCACAACTCACTAAATCCTCACCCCGATGTTCTTATAGCGAACCCTATACGTCCACATCTCAATAAATTATTTATTAGATGTAGACGTATAATAATATGTGGCATACACCGAAGTAAAGCTTCAGAACGCTCACCACAACTACTACCGGGTCCGCTCGATACGAGAGGGTAAGAAGGTGAAGAAGAAGCGGATATATCTGGGAACGGACCTGGACGAGGCAGAGCTTGAGAAGAAAGAGAAGGAAGCCGACATCGAGTTAGGGATATTGGAAAGCCTCCTGACATTGGAGCAATTGGAGATCTTGGCCGAGGTCAAAAAGCGATACCAGGGCCAACCACGTGAGAACTTCGACAACAGATATGAAGCGTTCACCACGAACTTCACGCACGACTCCACGGCCATTGAAGGCAACACCTTGACACTTCAAGAGACCTCTCTACTGCTTTTCGATGGCATCGCTCCGAGCTCCAAGCATCTGCGTGAGATCAATGAGGTCTTGAACCATAAACAGGCCTTCGATCACATCCTGAGCTACAATGGGAAGCTGAACAGGAAGTTGATAATGGAACTCCACGAACTTGTGGTAAAGGATACCTTGCCAAGAGAGTATGACGAACAGATCGGCAGGTTCAGAACGGTCCAGGTATGGGTCAGAGGTTCTCCATGGATGCCTCCAGCGCCTGAAGATGTTCCAGTGGATATGCAAACGCTACTTGCATGGTACACGAAGAATAAAAAAAGGTTGCATCCAGTGGTATTAGCCTCATATTTCCATATTGGCTTCGAAACAGTCCATCCGTTCATCGATGGGAATGGCCGCGTAGGAAGGCTGCTTCTTAATTTCATACTACATCGGAACGAATATCCGATGCTGGACATCCCCCAAGGCCGTCGCAATGACTATTATGATACACTGGAAAGTGCCCAGGTGGACGGGGACCTTCGCCCCTTCCTTTGTCTTGTCGTGGAGTTATTGAGCACCAGCAAACTCCTGTTCTAACGGTTAGACCCCCATCAATCGCTTACCTGAAGCTCGACCCCATTGAGCTTGCAAAGCCTCGCGATCTCTATCGCTTCGGACTCGGAAAGACGTGCTGCAAGATCTGGTGGTATGAAGATCACGGTCTGACCAGCGTTCAGTTGGGCATTGATCAATGCAGCAGCGGCTCTTCCTGCTTCAGACATGATAACACCTCAAGATACTGCCCTCACCCGCTCACTATCTTTGGTAATGACTCCAGTGTCCTTATCGATCGTATATGTGTAGTGCATCAGGTCTACTGAGTCCCCACCATCTATCGAGTCCTCACCGAACACCTCCACCGTGTACATGTGATGGACCCAAGCATCCGTTTCCTCCTCGGCAAACGAGCTTAGCAACCGATATCCAATACCACCTCGATAGTACTCGTGGATCCAACATAGGTATTCGACCACCTCGTCCACGTTCTCCTCGGTGTAAGGCTTGGAGTTGAACACACCTTTGTTATTAATGACCCCACTGGTATCCATCCCTGTCCTGTTGAGATAACTTTCCTTGTGGACCCGGATAAGCGTAGTGAACTCCTGTTCATGGTCCCACTCGAACTCGAAGAACTTCTCTGTCTGTCTCTCGCTGACCTTCAGACAGTTCTCCCCCCACATTCTCTCGGCCCTGTCTGCAGAGTAGTTGTATGCTGCATCCCTGTCGTTGGTGGACCACTCGGATGTAGTATCATCCTGCCAGTCTCCCTGGGGGCCGGCGTAGATGAGCTTCGAGCCCTCAAGGTCCTCTGTATAGAGGTCACCCAGATATGTGTAATTGGTATAGGCCGCTGACATGACCTCGAGGTCTGTGAACGTGGACTGCTTGGCCGTGAAGGTCGGGATTGTGTAGGTCGTTCCGCCGTCTCCACCATCTCCCCCATCACCGCCGTCGCTTCCATCGTCCCCCTCATCTTCTGTGGTCGTGCAACCTGCAGTAAGCAAAAGAAGCAGTGCTATACCTGCAAGGATCATTATCTTCAGGATGCGGTTCATGAGCGAACACACATACTGTGAGTATAAAAATATGGCGGAGCTCACTTCATCAGGATGGTCGAAACTGCAGCACCCTTCCTCCTCTCATGCACTTTAAGGAGGGCTGTAAGGAAGGCTCTCTGCTCATGCATGGGCCTGCCGCTGATGTCCTCGGCGATCAACTCCCTCTCCTTCACCACACATCGATAGAAGACATGCACCATCGGGTTGTAGAAGAACAGGATCCGCAAGCTCATCAGTAAGGGTTTGATGAGGTGGTCCATGTTCTTGATATGGATTATCTCATGTCTGATGACTGCGTCCAACTCCTGGTCTGAAAGCATCTCGAGCATGTCCTGTGAGACTACGAGGATAGGAGGCCATCCAAAGATGAAGGCCTCTGCCTGTGAACGTGATATCATCACCTGAGGTGGTCTGACACCTATCTCCATCCCAACCTCCTTGACCTTGCGAAGCACGTTTGGGTCCATGCATGGTGTGGCACCGATACGGGACATGATGAACTTCCTTTTCGAGCGTAACCAGTATAGCATCGCAGTAAGTGTCGAGGCAAGAAGGACACCCTGGACCAATAGTGCGATCCCAAGCCCTATCATCATCTCACCCTTTCCTGGAAGCGGTAGGCTAGACAGAGCATCGACGACCCTTTCGTCCCCGCCCATCTGGACAAAGACGACGTCCATGCCCTTGCGCATCTGCTCCCACATCTCTCGTGAGAACTCCTCTGGCCTCTCCCTCTCCTTGAAAGGGCTCTCATCCTTTGGGACCGTGAGGGGCATGGCCCTTATCGAGTTCCCATCCTCATCGACCTTTGGGATAGAGCTGCTGTTGACGATAGTGTCTTTGAAAAGCATCCCCATCTCGTCCGGGTCCTTGTCCTGCGTGAAGTTCTCAAAGGCCCTTTGGATGTGTCTTTCCGATGGAGACTTCCACTGTGAGAACCGTCCCTTCATTGGTCCGAGCTCTGGAGGTTCCTGGTCAGGTGTCCTTTCAGACTCCATCCAGGTTTGGTTCATCTTGTCCCCGAAGTTATCATACAGGACCTTCTCGATATCGCTTTCCTTCTCCATCCTCAAGGTCACGGAGCTGACCTCTTCTGGTGGTTCCATCTCCAATAGAGCAAAGTCGATGTTGTGAACACCTTCTGTGGACATGGACGCGAGGACGACCACAAGGTAGGTCGCTCCTTCCTCTTCCCTAGGAGGCTCTTCGTCCGATAATGCGTTGACAGAGATCGGTACCATCGGTATGAGGTAGATCAAAAAGATCGATAGCATTGCGACCTGATAGACCCGCATCCTCGACCTGGGATCGGATATCTTAAGCGTCCTGATGAGCAGCTTCGCTCCGATAAGACAAAGACCGGAGACCAAGATCGCTGCAAGCACCAGAACGATAAGGTTGATCATTCCTTGAGCTCCTGTAGCTTCTTCTTGATACGCTCGACCTCTTCATCATTGTCAGAAAGGTTCTCCGCAAGATAGCTGACGGTTGCCCCCTCGAAACGCTCCATGAGCGAACGAAGGGTACGCTCCACCACTTTCTCCCCAACTTCCTTCTCGGAGTAGTTGGGTGAGTAGATGAACGACCTGCCAGACTCGGCCTTCTTTGAAGTAAGGTATCCCTTTTCAACAAGCCTGTTGAGCAGGGTCCTTACTGTGGAGTAAGCCTTCCTGTTGCCCTTTTGCTCCATCTCGTTACAAACGTCCCTTGCAGATGCCGGGCCAAGCACCCACAATATGTCGAGGATCTCTTTCTCGAGGGGACCAATGCTTTTTGCCATATGTTACAATCTGATGTACAAGTATATAAAGTGTCGCACTACCTGGTGTAACATGTATCACTGCACGTGGTAATTGTATCATCGCATATTTGTCCAGATACAAAAAGGCTCAGATTACCACAAAGGATAAATAGCACTGCCCATCATCAGTTACACAACGTAGCACTACGCCAAGTAATGTTATGCCGAGGTGACCCTTATGGGTATCGTCGACAGAGCTTTCAGAAATGTTATGAGAAAGGTCGCACGCACAGCACTTGTGGTGGCATTATTGAGCCTTGCCGTTGCGACCATGGTATCGATGTACACAGGTGTGGAATCATCGAAGGCGAACACAGAGCAGATGATAGTCGATCACAATGACTATCTAGATGAGATGGTAGAAAATAGCGAGGACCAATTGTTACAGATAACAATGAGCAGTGGACGAAAGATGGGTGGGAGCGGTGATATCGAGACCACTAACAGCATCAATGACGACATGCTCGAGACAATAACCTCCTATGAATGCGTCACTGATGTATATGGCAGTATCAGACATCCTGTTGGTGACATAGACTTCGAGGCCATGCGCGCTCAGATGACCGGAAAAGAGCCTCCTTCGGGTGCACCAGCTGAAGGTGGATCAAGGAAGGACATGGCATCCATGTTCGATTATGTGGTTACAGGGGTAGTTGTTGATCCGGACCTGAACCAGAAATATTCGATAATGCCAACTGATATTGTGGATGGCTCCCTCCTAAACCCTTCTGACGTTAACAAGGTCCTCATCCCCGAAGACCTGACAGGATATTTCACTGGAGCAGGTGTGGGGGATACGGTGGAGATAGAAGGGCAGGATTTCCAGGTCAAAGGGATCTTCTCCTCATCCATCATGTCCAATATGATCTTTATGAATATAATGGATGCACGCCCCATAGCTGGTCTTGAAGATGGTACCTACAATGAGTTCACCATCTATGTTACCAACATTACCATGGTGGACTACTTCGCAGAGGAGCTTTCACTCCTCTATCCAAACGTCAGGGTATCAGCTTTCAAGGACACAGGAGCCACTCGGGTTGAGAGCCAGACCATTAGCATACAAGGACAGATCGATGCCCTCGAAGAGGAGCTGGACGAGGTCGAACTTCAAGGCAATACCATAATCGGTGTCTCGGTTTGTTCTGCAAGCGCCATCGTTCTTTTCATCATGCTCTATACAGTGAAGGAACGTACAAAGGAGATCGGTACTCTCAAGGCCTTGGGCTTTACGAAATGGAACATCATGTCCCAGATAATCGTCGAAGGAGTGATGTTCGGAACGCTTGGGGCTGTGTTTGGTGGACTTATCGGTTTTCTAGCAGCTCCAGCTTTTGCAGACATCCTGCTACCACAGTCTGATACCGTTTCGGCTCAAGACCCATCCTTCCTCATCCTTGGTATCTTTGCGATCATCATGATCGTTGTCGGAGCGCTAGGTAGTACATATCCTGCGTGGGTTGCCGCGAACAAAAGTCCTGTGGAGGCGATGCGTCATGAGTAGTCTTGTGATGACAACGGGATTGACAAAGGTCTTCAATTCAGGCCGCAAGGTCAAGGCATTGAAGGGGATAGACCTGGATATCAAGAAGGGGGACTTCATCTCCATGCGTGGTCCCTCTGGTTCTGGTAAGACCACCCTTCTCAATATCATCGGATGCCTGGACTCCCCCACCAAGGGGAAGGTCATCATCTCTGGTGTGGACACATCGAAGATGAACGAGACAGAGCTTGCCAAGCTTAGAGCAGCAAAGATAGGATTTGTGTTCCAAAGCTTCAATCTCATGCCGATCTACAATGCGGTTGAGAACGTGGAGCTTCCTATGGAGAACACGAAGCTTTCCAAGAAACAGCGTCGGGAAAAAGCTCTCAAACTTCTGGACCTTGTTGGCCTGGCAGACCGGGCCAAGCATAGACCTTCACAGCTATCAGGTGGTGAGAAACAGCGGGTCGCGATAGCTCGAGCATTGGCAAACGATCCAGTCCTCATCCTTGCAGACGAGCCCACTGGCAACTTGGACTCGAAGACCGGAAAGAAGATAATCAAGCTCTTGACGGAACTGAATCAAAAGACCCACACCACCATAATCATGGTCACTCATGACGACGCCATTGCGAACCTGACCAAGAGGAAGCTGTACCTCGAGGATGGCCTCATAATGGGAAGGATCGACGATAACCTGGTCAGGCACTTGAACAAGGAGCTCAAGATATCAAAGCGTCTTTTAAAGTGGATCATCCGGGCTGGTTACGATTCCCTTGAGGAGGTCCGCAAGCTTGATCGTAAGAAGGTCGTGGGCATAGAAGGGATCAAGGACAACGAAGTGAAACAGATCGTTGATAAGATCTCTTGGTACAATAAGAAATACAAATAGCTAAGTTTGCACGCGCATACCACAGGGGGGTGTCCACCGGACCCGAACTTCTCCTATGACCCAAACTAGGCAAGGTTGGTCAGTGAATGCCTGCGGGACTCCCCCCACTCCTTTTGATACAAGTAGCGCAAAAATATTTATGGCCCCTAATCATTAGAGTATCTAACAATTAGGTTTCCTAACCAAATTAGAGGTGAAACCATGAATGAATATGCATTAGAGGTCATTGACCTCACGAAGACGTTCGGCAAGGATGTCAAAGCCCTGGACAAGGTCTCGTTCAAGATAAAGAAAGGAGAGATCACAGGTTACATTGGTCCCAACGGTTCCGGAAAGACGACCACTATCAAGACCATGACCAACCTCATCTCCCCCACCTCTGGACGCATCCTCATTGACGGGATAGATCCGCGCGTGGACCCAAAGACCGCCATGAATCGTATCGGCTGTCTCATCGAGGTTCCCGGTGTCTACGACTACCTTACTCCGAAGGACCTGCTCCTTTACATGGGACAGGTCCGAAGGATGGACCCGAAGTATCTGAAGGACAGGATAGAAGTTGTACTAGAACTGGTAAAACTATCAGCTTGGAAGGACAAGCGTGTCAAGAAGTTCTCCACAGGAATGCAGCGAAGGCTGATGATCGCGAACGCAATACTGCATGAGCCTGACATCCTTATCCTGGATGAACCTGTGATCGGTCTTGACCCCGATGGCATACGAGACATTCGATTGCTCATCAAGAAGCTGAACGACCAAGGGATAACCGTTCTTGTGAGCTCGCATCTTCTACAGGAGCTCTATGAGACCTGCACTGATTTCATTTTCATAAAGAAAGGACAGATAATCGCCCATAAGAACCGGAAAGAGCTCCAGGAAGCAATGGGCAAGAAGAAGGTGATGGTCCGAACCTTGGAAAAGGTTCCAAAGGAAGTATTGCCCGGGCTAACAGAGGTAAAGGGTGTCACAGGAATTGACCATCACAACGGTGACCTCATAATCAACACGGACGGTTCATCAGCAACTAACTCGAGATTGCTCAAAAAGATGATGTCCCTGGACATACCCGTAACCTCGTTCGCACCAAGGGAGGGGAATATCGAGGAATACTATGGCAAACTGATGGAAGGGGGTGAGGCGGGATGAACGCCATCGCCAACGAGATGATATCTGACATCCAGAACCTGACATACACCATCGGGTTCGAGATGAAGAAGAGCTTCAAACGGAACAGGATCTTCATCGGGGGTGCTCTTGCGCTTGCATTCCCAATCTTGTTCTACATACTGCCTCTGATAGTAAGAGGAGATTTTGCAGACACTCCGGACGAGTTCATCAATACCACAATGGCCTTCATGCCGACGTTCATCATTATCGTTGCTGCCATATTCTGTGGTGACACGATATCATCTGAGTTCGCAAAGAAGACAGGCCTTCTCCTGTTCCCAACACCGCAGAGAAGGACCACGATATTTGTTGGCAAGTACATCTGTGCCCTATTACTCACCTGGGGTGCTCTGGCCATCTATTATCTTGTGGCAGTGGGAGAGATAATGATCATATACGAACCATCAGCGGTTCCTGTTGAACTGATCACCTCCTTCCTCATAGCCATGCTCTATACATCGAGCATCGTCAGCGTGATCTACTTCTTCAGTGGATTGCTCAAAGGGACCATCACGTCCACGCTTTGTGGTCTGTTCCTTCTGATGATGTTCATGCCGATAATCGAAACGATCCTCAGCGCCTCGGACATCGAACCATGGTTCATGCTCACCTATTACAGCGATCTGATCACGAGCATGTTCGCGGGTACTGGGCCTACCTTTGGTCCAGGACATGCACCTGAAGGAGTGAACATGACGGTCTTCGAGCCTGACTACTGCATTGGTGTACTGATGATGGGACTGCACACGATCGGTTTCTTTGGTGCGGGACTTGTCCTTGCACTCAGAAGGAGGATGGAATGATGAGACGGACGATGACAACGATAACACTGGCTATCTTATGCATAGCTGTAGGTGCAATGATGGTAAACTCTGCAGGGGCTGAGTCGATGGCGATGGAAAATGGCCAGTCCCAATTAGAAGCTACACTAACGAGCGATCCCGAAGAGCCATTCGAGGATGATACTATCCATATCACAGCATCGATCCTCAACAACGGAACAACGCCTGTAATGAACCTGACCGTCCAACTCGTCATTGACGAGGAAGTGGCTGGTGAATGGACATCCATCTCCATTGCACCCAAGGACTCATACACGTTCAACATCACCTGGGACGCCGAGAAAGGTGATCATACGGTCCAGCTGCTGGTCGGTAATGGCCAGATGCAGCTGCTTACCGCTACCATCATCTCCGTTGACGAGGTAGTATCCCCCGTGCCAGCCCTGATCGGTCTGGGTCTGATCGCCGTGGTCCCGTTGATGGTTGCTTTGGTACCAAGCGTCGTGACCTTGGTGAGGGTCTCTGTGAAAAAGTCTAAATCGCAGCACAAGGTTTGAGACTCTAATACTTAGGGTCCCTAGGTGGTATGCTGATGGCAAAACAAGAGATAGGAACAGAGGATGTGGCCAGGGACTTTCTCATGACAATGCCCCTGTTCATGAACTCCTTCCGAAAGAGGATGGTAGAACTGGATTCCGACATTGCCCCTAACCAGTTCTTCCTGATGCATCAGCTAAAGGAGTCCCCCAAGACCATCAAGGAGCTTGCAGAGTTCCAGATGGTTAGCCCACCTACGATCTCTTCGATCGTCGACACCATGGAACGAAAAGAGTTGGTCGAACGCGTTCGGTCCACAGAGGACCGACGCGTCGTCCATGTCCAGTTGACCCAAGAAGGTGACCAGAAGCTTTTCCAGACCATGATGGAGATACATGCTCGGATGACCGAGGTATTCGAAACACTGACCCCGATTGAGAAGAAGAAGTTGTCTGAGGCCTTGGGTATCCTGCGGGACCTCCAGATGAAGGCAGAGAGCGAACCTTAAAGGGTCAAGCGCGCTTTGAACGCCCCCATGATATAGACGATGACGCAGATACAAACGATGATCCAAGGTATCAGCGCAAGTGCGAACGGCCAAAGACCGTTGCCGAACATGATGATGACACCAGCGATAAGCAACAGGATCGTGAAACCAATAAGGATGGCCGTTGCTGGAAGGAACTTGGAGTCAGGATCCTTGATGAGATGGTCCTTGAACATCAGGTACAATGGGATGGTGAGCCATTTCGCTTTGAAGCCAAGGAACAGCATAATTCCTGGGACGAGACATCCTACAGAGATCAGGATAGCAACTATCCATGAACCTGCGATGAGATATATCAATGGGTTCATATCACACCTCCGGGGAACATCTTCTATTGAGTTATGTTAGGTTATAAGGGTTCTTGAATAAAAATAGGCTTTTTATTACTTTTATTCACTAACAGTTTCCTGACATTTCCACCAAATCCCTCAGTTATCCTATCGAATCCACTTCCACTTTCACTTACCCCTACTGTTCATGTTTATATGTTCTGAACGCTTAGTGGGAAACGATATATATGTCGACCTGCATAGCGTATTACGGAGATGCTATGGATATAGTAACCGTTTCCCCAAAGTACCAGGTGGTCATCCCGAAAGAGATCCGAGAAGATATGGACATCAAACCCGGAGACAAGATGGGAATGATCGAGATAGATGGCACTATCTACCTTCATAGGATCCGGTCCATAAAGGAGATGAGGGGTATGTTCCCAGGTCTGTCAACAGAAGGGATCAGGGATAAGAATGATCGATACTGAGGAAGAAATGGCTGGCCCATTCATAATTGATTCTTGCATATGGATCGAACATATGACGGATGGTCCAAAGGCCAAGGATTGTGCCAGGTTCATGGGAGAGGATGGCGAGCATGATCTGATCACTCCAACCATAGTTATGTACGAAGTTTTCAAGCATATTCGCAGGCTTCTTGGTCAGAAGGAAGCGTCCGAAGCAATAGTCCATTTGCAGGAGAAGTCTACCACCATCGACCTGAACGCCACAACAGCCGTGAGTGCGGCACAGCTCTCGACCGATGAGAACCTACACATGGCCGATGCCATCATCCTTGCCACGGCCCGAAGGTACAAAGCCAAGGTTGTGACCTCCGATGAGGACCTCAAAGGAAAGGACGGGGTCGTGTATGTTTAGACCCCGATCTGCTTTCAACAACACCCACAGAGCACGAGCGGACCTCATTTCCTGCTTGTGCTCGAATGAATCATTGGTAAGGGGTATTTAATAAAGTCTGGAACACTTCTTCGAATCAGTTCATTGCAGGGATCGTGATTGTTACTATAGTTCCAAGATGGAGGTCGGGGGGGAGAGCATACTACGCAAAGCTCCGAAAAAGGGAAGAATGGTCGATATCCAGAACTTAGGGTTACACCATCAATCGCGCTCTGTATATCGATATTTCAGAGTAGTTTTCGAACCTTCGCTCCGCATACTCGCTCCAAACTTTATTTATACGCTGAGCCGAGTGTATATGCAAGGAGACGAGAGAATGAGGAAATCTATCCTTGTCGTATTGATACTTGTGTCATTCCTACTGGTCCTATCACCATACCAGGCTACCGAGGATGCTGCTGCTCCAGAACCTGGTCACTATGCTCATTTTGATACTTCGAAGGGAGAATTCACAGTGGAGCTGAACCCAGATGCTGCTCCAATAACCGTTGATAACTTTGAGAAATATGTGAAGGATGGATTCTATGATGGTCTGATATTCCATAGGGTCATGAACGATTTCATGATACAGGGCGGTGGCTTTGAAAATGACTTGACCCCAAAGGAACCACTATATGACCCTATCAAGAACGAGGCTATTACTTCTGGCCTATCGAACGTCGAATACACCATCGCAATGGCAAGGACCAATGAGCCTGATACAGCTACATCTCAATTTTTTATCAATACTGCAGATAATCCTTTCCTGGACCCCGGAGGTAACTCCGAGGCAGGATATTGTGTATTCGGTCGAGTTACAAATGGATTCAGTGTCATCGATAATATAGAGATCGTTCCCACAACGACCGAAGGTGGACATGAGTATGTTCCCGAGGAGGATGTCACCATCATCTCGGTCACTATAGAGATCATCGAAGATACCAGCAGTGGTGGCTCTGGTGGGACCACCGATGGAGAAACATCAGAGGACTCCGGTTCAGCTTGCTGCTTCGTTCTGATACCTATGGCCATCTTGATAGCAATAGTCGCATGCGGCTATGCATGGAAGAAGAAGTGATCACTGACCCAGTGCCCGCTTGTAGACCCGTTCAGCCTCCTCGGCCGACCGGTTCCAGTTGTACTCGATAGCCCGCTCCCTCCCCGCATTCCCATACTTACGAGCCTTTTCAGGGTCTGTAAGGAACGAGACAACAGCGTTGCTCAACCCGAATATGTCACCGTATGGAACAAGCACTCCAGCATCGTCTGTGACCAACTCCCCCACACCACCAACAGAGAACGCAGCCACAGGCTTGCCGCATGCCATACCCTGGTGCAGTGACAATCCCCATCCTTCGTTCCTCGAAGGCAAAACCACCATAGAAGCAAGGTCGTACAGCGCAGGCATCTCCTTTTCGTCAACACCAGAAAGGAACCTGACATCATCTGTGGTCTTGGTCCTGGCCATCAGTGCTTTGGCCATGGTGGACTCTCCGACCACAGAGGATACGGCCTTTGAGCCAACGACCACGAGTTTTGTCTCTGGAACCTTCTTCTGAACAAGCTCCAAAGTAAGGAGCATGTGTTCGAGGCCTTTTCGTGGTTCCATTCCCCCAACGAACAGGAGCACTGGCTCATTTGTGAACCCAAGCTCTTCCTTCCATCCCGACACATCGAGCCCGGGTCTGTAGTTGGTGATGTCCACACCATTGTGGACGACCATGGACTCGAACTCATGCATGTCCCGAAGCTTCTTCAGCCAATGGTCGGACACCGTAACATATGAGTCCGCCTTGGGAAGCTGTGCCTCGAAGTATGCGTCCAGCTCTGGGTCGTTGTAGGTGTCCAGGTGGTGGATGGTCCAGACTAGCTTGCCTTGTCTACCTGGAACTGAAGCTACAGCTGCCGTGCCAACAGCATCATGCACATGGTAGATGTCAAAGTCCGGAGGGATCTCTGCCGCAAGGGCCTCTGCCATTCCGGTGACGGCCTCGATGTTGACCTCCTCCTCTCCCCCATCATAGGATACAGCATGGACCGGGATCTCGAGCTTCCGATAGAACGTTCGGCCTTCCTCACCGTCTCTGGCCATGTGCCATATGAAATAGAGCTCCACCTCGTGTCCTAAGGCTGCCAGGGCCTCGGCGAGATAGGAGGCATGGACAACCCCGCCACGGGGAAGACCACGGTATGTCACCATGCAGATGCGCATGATGGGGAGATAGTATCATCTGACATAAGGGTAACGTCAGGCTGGCCTATTCTTCCTCCTTCTCGTCGGTGTCCTTGTCGTCTGGAGTTTCTTCCTCGGACGGTTCCTCAGAGGACTCTGGCTCTTCCTCTTCAGGAGCCTCCTCCTCTTCAGGCGTATCTTCCTCCTCCGGTTCCTCTTCTTCCTCAGGAGTCTCCTCTTCCTCGGGTTCTTCTTTTTCTGATTCTGGTTCAGGCTCCTCGTCCGTAGTCTCCTCTGGAAGTGGTGCCTGCTGCCTCTTCATGAGGAAGAACACAGCCACAGTCCCAAGGGCCAATAGGACTAGGACCAAGATGATGACCGCAACGATGGCGAACATCGGAACGGAAGTGCTTTCGGAAGTGACCTGCACCTCGTCGTATACCGCAGGGTTGGTACCCTCGAGGTACTCGTCGAGGTTCGTTTTCTCATCACCATCAGGGTCTGCATTTGCATCATTGACCTCTGGATCGAGACCTTTATCGATCTCCCAGACATCGGGCATACCGTCAGAATCTGTGTCCGTGGTCTCATCGATGAGCTGTACCATGATGGAGCTTTCCGCGGAATTTCCAACAACGTCAGTGGCCTCGATGGTCACTACAAGGTCACCAGCAGACATCCCTGTGGTGTCGATGTCGATGCTGAACGAACCAGAAACGACACTGACCTCGGTAGGTGTCCCATTCCCAGTGGTCATTGTAACAGTATCGACACCATTGGTGTCTGCGACTGATCCGGATACGGTCACGGTCTCTCCGATAATGATCCGGCCAGCTGAAGCATCAAGCTGAATGGTTGGTGGTGTCCTATCGATCGTGAACGTGGTCGACTCCTCGCTCTCCCATCCTGCAATATCCGTTGCGATGACGTCTATCTCGTGGTAGCCCTCGGCTAATGATGAATGGTCGATGTTCAGTGAGTAAGCATCACCGACCTGAACAATACCTGTGACCTCGGAGCCGTCTATGAGCACCACGATGCTTGAGATGCCGTTGGCATCGGTAGCCGTTCCGTTGAGTGGAAGGTCACCAGTCGCACCAATTAGCGTCCCATCAATGGGCGCCTCGATAGTAACTTCAGGAGCTGTATCGTCTATGATGATACCGACGGACCCAGAGCCATTGTTCCCAGGAAGGTCCAGGGCCAGAAGCTCGATCGTCAGGTCACCCTCTCCATAGGCCCCAGTGTCCACATCGAAGGAGAAGGACCCATCCGACGCAAGCGCTGTGAGCAGGTCCGTGGTCTTTGAGGAAATGATGGATGAGAACGAGACAATGGTGCTGTTATCAACCACCGTACCAGTGACCGTCACCTTCTCACCCTTGGCAACGACCGTTCCTTCGGCAGGAGTCAGTATCGTTACCACCGGGCCATCAACCTCAAGGAGTGTCACAGTTGTGGAGTCCGTATCTGAATTCCCGGACCCATCGAACGCTCGAGCATTCAACGACAATGCACCAACAGGGTGCAAGGACGGATCGACCTCGAAGGACCACTCTCCGGTCGTTGCATTGAACTCGACCTCGACGTAACCTCCAGCCCCTACCGTCAACTCCACCTTGCCCACCTCGACATCATCGGACACCGTTCCCTCAACTGTGAAGTTGGTGTCCTTTCTGAACTCGGTGTTCTTGGATGGTGCGGTGATCTCCACCTCCGGTGGAGTAGTATCGTTGAGCTTGATCCATATCGAAGTATGAACATAATGCTCGGAATCGTTCAAGCGTGCCTGAATCTCCCACAGACCTGGTGCTATTCCATCGGTATCGAGAGTGTAGTACCACTCCTCCCAGGGTGTACCGGTCGAATAATCCTCACAAGCGACCCATGAGCCATTACCGACCCGGAGCTGAACCTCATCCACTCCCCATCCACTGGCGCTCGAGCCCATGAAGATCACATCCTCCCCGACCGAGTACTCTGTCCCGTTCGCGGGAGAATCGAACTCGATCCATGGGGTGTTGAACACCTTGTAGGTGATGTTCACGACCTTTGTGGAACGCTTGGAGAACTCATTTGAAAGCACCATGTACCACTTGGATTCCTTGGGGATATCGAACCTGAGGCTTTCGTCGGATGTCCTGTTGGAGATCCAGTAGACATTGGTGCCTGCGCTGGTGTTGTAGTCAAGGTATCCCTTTTGGTCTGTGATGAACACATCGATATCTCCACCGTGCTGGAACCATTCGTGCTTGTTGCTGGAGAACTGATCGTCCCCAGAAGTTATGGATGAGACCACGTTGATCTCCGCTTCAATGGCGTGATCGGTCTTTTCAGATGAGGACAGGACCGTTGCGTCGAGCTCGCCCAAACCAAGGTTGGTCGAGACATTGTAGTAATAGACCCCTCCATCGGCCGCGTTGTCGATGACCTTTGTGAACTGGTTCGCAGTCGCAGGAATGTTGCCAAGTCCGTGGGACTCTATCCTGACATAGAAGTGCCAGGCGTCCCCAAGCTTGAACGTCGACCTACCATTGACATCAGTGCTGTTCCATCCGGAGTATCCAAGGCTGGAACCGTCAGCTAGCCTCTGACTGGCAATGATGACATGCGCACCATCCACAGGTCTTCCATATGCGTCCATGACATTGACCTTGAGGTCGCAGTAAGGGGTATAATGATCGGACACGGACCATTGTTTGGTGTCCGGTCTCACAGCCATCATGGAGTCTCTGCCAGCCTTTCCACCAGTGGTGCCATAGTTGCCACCGTCCCAGTGCCACCAACCCTGGTCCCAGACCTCGTTCCATACGTGGTCCGAACCAATGGAGTTCACACCATAGACGGCCACAAGACCGATCCGTGCGATGGCTGCGCGCATGTCCTGATGCTCGCCGCATCTGCCAATGTGCTTTCTGTATATCCGCACAGGCTGGATAGGCCGCTCATTGTTCGAAGTGAACTTCAAAGAGTTGGAAAGCCAGGAGCTCATGTTGATGACAGCTTCCCTGATGTCTGTGCAATCAACGAGCTTGTCGTACAGCATTGGACAGGCCTTCATGAAGAAGAACCTGCGGACCTCGTACTTGTCTGTCTTGTTGAGGATATGCCAGGTCTTTGGTCCGTCGGTCACTGTGTAGTTGTCTGCCACCTGGTTCGTAAGTGTCGCAGTGGCAGAGATGTCCTCGTTATTGAGAAGGAAGATGTTGCGAAGTTCTGTTGTTATGGTCCCCGCGGCAATGTGGGTGCCGTTCTCAAGACCAGTGTAGAAGGCCCGATTGGAGCCTCCATAAGGGATAGGATGGACATCCTCGGAAGAATCGTTATTGTAAAGGAGCCACTCTCTCCAGTACTTGCCGGTAGGAGGGGCCACGCCATAGTCACGAATGTAAGGGTTCTGCATGGTGTAGTCGTAATCAGGGTTGACGTAGGTCGGGACCTCGTCAGTGATCTTGGGGTGAACGATATACCAGTAGTAGATGTCCTTGGGGACCTCTATCTCGGAACCGGTCTCGTTGATGTAGGCGACCGTTGTGTGGTCCGGATACTCAACGATCCTGACATACTGGAGGAACGGGTCGACCTCGTAGATCATGTCAGCGTTATCGATGAGGAGCTGTGGGAAGAAGTATTGGCTCTTCAATGTAGCTGCGGGCATATGAGCAATGGAAAACGCGACCTCGTCAACGATCAGAGGATCAGTGATCCCAATGATCAGGTCTGCAAGCTCTCCCCTGGTGGTTGCATCCAGTTCCTGGAACTTGAGAGTGAGGTTGAGCCTTAGCCATTCAGGTACCGCACCTATGGCCTGGTAACAGTTCGATTCGAGCTTTGGTTGGGACATGTACTCGAGCTGGCCAGTTGTCTGGTCGAAGGCGATGTAGTATCTCTCGCCTGCTCCGATGATGATCTGCTGAGTGACCTCGGTGTATAGAAGCTCGGTGCCGCTCTCATACTCCTCTGTCGATTCTGCAAGGATGGCCGGGACCATGGTCATGATGGTTCCTACCAAAAGTATGGTCAATATCACTGCTGTAAGTTTGCTCTTCATGAGTGTATGCCTCCAAGGGCAAGGGTATTCTCGAGGGCTTCGGTCAAAACCATGAGAATGGAAACAAGCGCAGGCACGAAGGGTCCTATCTATAAGTTTTACTAAAGGCTAAAACAATAATAGAAGAGGATTCCCAAATTATTGAAAACCACAGCGACCCACGGGTCCAAATCTATTACGAGGAACAGAGGATACAGGTTGGTACATCTTACCACAAACGTTATATGCTACACAAGTAGTGTTACTTATTGTAGCACTTTTGGAGACCAACCATCCAAAACGATCCCCGATCGTGCTAACGAATTGAAAGAGGTGGTAATATGGAAATGAACAAGAAGATGCTCCTGGCAGCTCTGCTTGCCGTCTTGTTAGTGGCGGTCGCGTTCGTTATCGTCGATGGCGTCACGGCGGAGGAGTCTGTGGAGGATGAAGAGATCGAGGAAGGCTGTGATGGGCCTTGCAAAGGTGGTTTAGGAAAGCAAATGCATGAAGAACGCCTGGAGAGGTTCCAGACAGCAGACCTTGACAGTGATGGTATACCAGACTGTGAGGACCCGGATGATGATGGTGATGGGATAAACGATAGTGTCGATGACTATCCTCATGACCATGATAATGATGGGATCCCAGACCACAGAGATGATGACGACGACGATGATGGTATCCTGGATTCCGAGGATGATGAGTACGTTGGAAATACATCCAAAAGGGAAGGACCAAGGCATCGTCCACGTGATGGTATGAGACCTGGTGGGGGAAGGCCGGACAAGGAACGCCCAGAGGGTGAAGAGGGAAGGCCAGAAGGCGAGGGTCCAGGAGGCGAAGGTAGGCCAGAAGGCGAGGGTCCGGAGGGTGAAGGTGAAGAACCTGCTCGCACAATGAACTTTGGTGGGTTCTTCTCACAGATCTTGAACATGCTGTGACCAGGAGCTTGACTCCTGGTTTTTTTCTTTTTTTTACAGACAATGCTAAATATTGACAATTGTTACTTCAAGTGATGGAAGATCTCCTTGACATCATCCAGCACCGGCAGACATCGAGAACGTTCGATGGAAGGAAGGTCACAGGCAAGACCCGAAAAGAGCTTCAGTCATTCATCGATGAACACTCGGATGGCCCATTCGGAAGCGAGGTCCGCGTCAAGCTCATGGACACATCCAATGCTGGAAAGCTCGGTACCTATGGTGTCATCAAAGGCTCCCATACATTCATTGTCGGTTCTGTCAAGCAAGGTGAACTTTGCTATGAGGATCACGGATACGTTCTGCAAAAGATCCTCTTAAAGGTCTACGATATAGGTCTTGCTGGATGCTGGTTAGGTGGTACATACTCGAAGAGCGTGTTCGCTGACCGGATGAAGTTGAGGAAGAAAGAGGTCCTGCCAGCGGTGATCGCTATCGGCAAACCAACAACCGGGCCGAACATAGCGAACAAGGTCCTTCGAACAGCTTGTGGATCTGACAACCGAAAGCCTTGGTCCAAGTTATTCTTCAATGGTTCGATGAACACACCCCTGACCAAGAAGCATGCTGGGAAGTACCGAAAGGTCCTGGATGCAGTACGCCTAACACCTTCAGCATTGAACTTCCAACCCTGGCGTGTCATCAAGAAAAAGGATGCATACCACTTCTACCTCAAACCATCCCTCCAGGTCTCCCCCCTCTACAAGATGCTCCAGCATGTGGACCTTGGGATAAGCATCTGCCACTTCGACCTTTCAGCTTCACAGCTCAAGCTCGAAGGAAAATGGCTCACCAAAGACCCAGGACTATGCGAACTGGAGTACATCGCAACCTGGAAAGAAAAGGAATAAGCGGGCCATTAAGACCCGCTTATGTTCTACTTACTGAAGCTTCTTCTTCAGCTCTTCGAACATGACATCGGTCATCTTCGAAAGGTCGAACTCGTGTGCCCAGCCCCACTCTTCCCTGGCGACGGTGTCGTCCACGGTCATTGGCCAGCTGTCTGCGATGGCCTGCCTGTGGTCTGGTTCGTATTCGACCTCGAACTCTGGCATGCGCTTCTTTATCTCGTCTGCGAGTTCCTTCACAGAGAAGCTGATGGCAGAGTGGTTGTAAGAGGTCCTGACCTTGATCTTGTCTGCTGGAGCCTCCATGATGTCGATGGTACCCTTGATGGCGTCGTCCATGTACATCATTGGAAGGACTGTCTCCTCCTTGACGAAGCAGGTGTACTTGCCCTTCTGGATAGCATCGTAGAAGATAGCCACTGCGTAGTCAGTTGTCCCGCCACCAGGCTCTGCCTTCCATGAGATGAGGCCTGGATATCTGATGGAACGGACATCCACTCCATACTTGAGGAAATAGTACTGACAGAGGAGCTCACCTGCAAGCTTGGTCACACCATACATTGTGGTGGGTTCCAGGACGGTCTTCTGCGGTGTGTTCTCCCTAGGGGTTGTTGGACCGAACACAGCGATGGAAGATGCCCAGAACAGCTTCATGTTATTATCCCTGGCAAGGTCTAAAAAGACCTTGAGGCCGTTCATGTTGACGTCCCAGGCCACATCGGGCTTGGACTCGCCAACGGCGGAGAGGAGGGATGCCAGGTGGTATACCTGGGTGATGTTGTACTTCTTGATGATCGCCTCCATCTCTTCGTAGTTCCTGATATCGCCCTTCTCCAGGATCCCATCGAAATCGTCTGGGATGTTCCTGTGACCGAGAGCGATGACGTTATCTTTTCCATGGAGCTTCTGTAGCTCCGGGACCAGGTCCGAGCCTATCTGCCCGAACGGTCCTGTTACCAATACGACTTCAGCCATGATTGACACCGCGGCCTGGATGTATATTTCTGTATTTAAGGAGTATGTTCTTTCCAATGTGCTGGTGTCGACAATTGATGAAGCCCGCCCGCAAACACCTCCCCTCCCAACCATGGCTGCCGATTCGCGCCCCTCCCCCGCTCTCCAGCAGCCATGGTTATCGCAACTTGTTGATAATCCGATGTTACACATTGTTTCATTCAGCAATCGTACTTATATATCACAGAACTATGCTAGCTTCCATGAACCTGAGGCCCTTCCTCATCTCTGCCCTTCTGCTTACGACCTTCCTCATTCTTTTAGTTCCTGCAAGTGGTGCTCCTTCTACCCGTACAGACATCTATGTCGACGACAGCGGGGGAAAGGACCACACCACCATCCAGGCTGCGGTGGATGCAGCTAACCCTGGGGATACTATCTACATCTGGGATGGGACCTACAATGAGAACGTGGTCATCGACAAGAACCTCACATTGATCGGCAACGGAAGCCAAACGACCATTGTGGACGGAGGGGACATCATAGATGTCATCTCGATAACTGCTGCCCAATGCAACATCAGCGGTCTGATGATCCGGCAAAGTGGTGTAGAACACTGTGGTATCGATATGCGTTATGTCGACAACAGCACCATCGAGAACTGCACCATTTACCACACCAAGTATGGGATCTGTGCAGACCTGGATTCGAACAACAACACCATTCAGTTCAACACAGTATACGATACATCTCATGTGGGAATATGGATGCGAGGTGACGGTAACTTCATTCGAAACAATACCGTCTACTCAAACCCTACTGGTATCGCAGCCACAGGGGACCACAACACAGTGAAAGGTAATCATCTAGATGAGAACATCTATAGCGGCCAGCTTGGTGTCTTTGCCAACGAGATGCTTCACATCGGAAATAGCTACACTGGAGCCAACAGCCTTGATATCCTGGTCGATGCAGCCTTCCAGCCAAGGATACCCAACCACGACTCCTTCCCTCTATCGGGTGGGGGAATGACCCTGGACGACCACGCGACCAACGCCTTGACCCCAGGACATCAGTGGAACGATACACTGAACGGTGGGCACAAATGGAACTATGTGTTCCTCCAGGACCAGAGCCAGATACCTGGTTTCCCAACCGATAATACCTACTGGATAGATAGCAAGGAAGGGGCCAAGGTCCTCAACAACATGACCAGAGACATCGGAGCCGAGACCGTGTTCATGATGACATGGGGACGCAGGGACGGGGACTCCATGAACCCCACACGCTACAACAACTTCACTTCCATGCAGGCCCACCTTGAGAATGGCTACAACTGGTATGCAGAGAACTGCACACAGCCTGGGAGGCCTGTCTTCATAGCCCCCGTCGGCCTCGCCTTCAAGCATATCCATGATAACATCCAGGCCGAGGGAACAGACCCGACAACGGCCGGGACCTTGTTCTACGACCTGTACAGCTCGGATGGAAGTCATCCCTCTCAGGCAGGAAGTTACCTGGCAGCATATACCATCTATGCGACCATCACTGGGAAGAGCCCTGTTGGCGTCAGGAGCGGACCTTCCCTGAACGCTACGTACCACAGGATGTTGCAAGAGGCAGCTGCTGAGACAGTTCTGAACAACACCCCCGACTACCTCTATCCTTGGCAGATCGGGAAAGGACTGGAGTTCTCCTCAAACGCCACAGTCAGCTTCAACACTTTCATCAACAGCACCGGTATCGGGATGGCCATCCTTGAGGCAGAGAACAAGGATAATGTTCTACATCACAACGATCTACTGAACAATCAGCTCCAGGCCAAGGACATGTCAGAGAACAACGAGTGGGACGATGGTGCCCAGGGCAACTTCTGGACTGACTATGAATCTCGATATCCATCAGCTACCAATGATGGAACGGTGTGGGATACACCTTATACCATGGAGAAAGGAACAGACAGGTTCCCTCTGTTCAAAGGCATGACCGACATTGATTTCACTCCCCCGATCGCCAGGGCCGGACCGGACCAGACCGTGGACGAGGGAACCCTAGTGAGCTTCAATGGAACCGCTAGCACGGACAACGTCGCCATCGTTAACTTCACGTGGACATTCACGTACCAGTCCCTCGAGGTCCTCTACGGCTCGAACCCTACGTTCCAATTCGACGATCCAGGAAACTACAGTGTTTCACTGCAGGTCATGGATGCTATGGGACTTACCTCTTCAGACAGCCTATGGGTCAATGTGTCTGTCGTCCCAATAGTTGACACCACACCTCCGGTTGCTCCTTCAGGTCTTGCCTTGAACCAATCAGTTGACCGAGGGGACTACGTCTACTTCGAGACGGATGATTGGACAGACGAGATCTCGTTCATCACCAACTACACCTGGAGGTTCGACTATGATGGTTCTCCCGTCGAACTTTACGAGAAGTTCGCATATTTCATCTTCAACATCGAGGGTAATTATTCCTGCACGCTCAATGTCACCAATAGTGCAAACTTGAGCACGGAAGTGAACTTCTGGGTGGATGTGTTTGCAGATGTTACACCACCGATCGCTGACGCTGGTGGTCCCTACATTGTGGATGAGGATAGGACCTTTACCCTAGATGCAAGGAACAGTTCTGATGACATCAAGATAGTATCTTACGACTGGTTGATCTACGACCTCATCTGGAGAGCGAGCTCTGGGATGATGACCCAGTACATCTTCGAGCATCCTGGTACCTATGAGATAGAGCTCAACATCTCGGACGAGTGGGGGAACTGGGATACGGACCTAACGACTGTGACGGTCAAGGACACCACAGACCCTGTCGCTGATGCTGGTGATAACCTCACCATCGAGCAAGGAGACGAGGTCACCTTGAACTGGTCTGCGAGCACGGATAATGTTGGTATTACCAACGTTAAGTGGTCCGTGTTCCCAACCAGTGGTTTCTCACACCTGGGCAACGGGACATATGTCTTCCACCAGGTCGGAATGTACTTCCTCACACTGAACGTGTCTGACGCTGCTGGGAACTACGACATCGACTTCACGACCATTGATGTGATCGATGTCACTCCTCCGATTGCAACGATCGTTGCATCATCGACAAAGGTCTCCATAGGCGAGCTCATCGAACTTCAAGGAAACACCAGTACTGATAACTCCGGTGGAACTCAGGGGATATCTAAGTATCTCTGGCTCGTTGATGGAGAGGAGAAGCAGGGAGAACGCATAACGGTCAACTTCTACGAGCCAGGAGCTTACAGCATCAGTCTTACGGTAACAGACTTTTCTGGATTGACCAACACTACATGGGTGGTCGTTGAGGTAGAGGATGGTGATACGAATCCTTTCCCTGATGGTAATGGGACCGTAGATGGCGGTGACGGTGACGGCGATGGGGATGGAAATAGCTCCAGTGGAATTACTATGCTGTTCGCGATCATTGGCATAATGGTCTTGCTTATCATAATCGTGATCGTGATCATCATTGTCGTTCTAACGCAGAAGCAGCAGCAAGAGGCCCGGCAGGAACTTGCAGCGGAGGTGGGTGGTGAGGATGCTCTTTCTGAGACGGACATGGACATGGACCGAGAGTTGACCGCACTTTTCTCTGACGAAGCAGGCCCAGGCCCATCCGAGATCGATGACGAGGGCCTGAACCTCGAAGAAGAAGAGGAACAGGAGAAGCAGATGGATGGGGAGGATGCCATCGAGGATGAGGGTGAGAAGGAGTTTGAGGACGAGGAGGACGATACGGACTACGATGAGGACACCCTTGGCTACTCCGAGTTAAACGACGACTTTGGACCTGATGACCACTACTACGACGATGATGATGATTTCACTTGATCTACGATCATCATCGTCGATCGGTTCGGATCGGTCCTTTCAGGCTGCGATCCTCCCGACCTTTCGGGTGTTGACCCTCAAGGGGATGACGAGTACATCTGAGCTAGGGGAAAGCCATTAAATAGCTCACCACCATTATCGAATGAAGTTCGGTCTTCCGAAAATCGTATGGTGGTTCCATGTCCAAAGAGCTCTCAAGTCGTACTGAGGATTATATCGAGGTCATCCACACTGTCATCCAGTCCAAGGGATATGCCAAGGTAAAGGACATCTCCAAGGTACTGGGCGTAGGGCCATCCAGCGTTACAGAGATGCTCCAGAAACTCGGAAAGGACGGGTATGTCAACTACGAGAAGTACGGTGCCGTAACCCTGACGCCTAAGGGGGAGAAGATCGCCAAGTCACTGGACATGAAGCACAAGACCCTGCGTGAATTCTTGGTGATGCTCGGTGTTGATGAGAAGGTCGCAAACGAGGACGCATGCAAGATTGAGCACATCGTTAGTGGGGAGACCGTGGACAGACTGAACAAGTTCTTGGAGTTCGTTGCAAAGGGCGAGTCGACCCCCAGGTGGTTGGACCACTTCGAGTACTACTACGAGACCGGGGAGTACATTACTTGTAATGCAGAGACAAGGAAGGACTGCCCCGTACACGCTAATAAGAAATAACATCACCAGGCGATCTCACCTGAAAGGAACTTCTTGGTAAGAGGGTCCTTTGGTGAGGAGAACATCTTCTTTGTCCTTCCCTTCTCGATGAGCTTTCCATCGAATAGGAAGATACAGTGATGGCTCAACCTCTTTGCCTGGTATAGATTGTGGGTTGCTAGAACGATAGTGGAATCTGAATCCTTGTTGTAGTCCATTACGAGCTTTTCTAGAAGAGCAACGTTCCCTGGGTCCAGGTTGGCGGTGAACTCATCAAGCAGCATCAGTTCAGGCTCAAGGACAAGGCCTCGGGCGAAAGCCATCCTTTGACTCTCTCCCGCAGACAACGTAGGCGCATATTGTCCCGCCCGGTCGCCAAGGCCCACACGCTCCAGTGCCTTTTCCGACCTGTCCTTGACCTTGGTCTTGTCAACGCGCCTCACCTTCAACCCATAGCTGACATTCGCTATGACCGACCTGTTGAACATCACAGGGTTCTGGAACACCATGACCATCTTCTTCAGGACCTGTGAGTGTCCGTTCTTTGCGGGGTCCTTTCCGTTGATGACCAACTTTCCCTTGGTGGGTCTATCAAGCATATTGATGATACGCAACAAGGTGGTCTTTCCAGAACCGGATGGACCAACAATGGCCGTGATCTTTCCCTCAGGGACCTGGAAACCTACATCGTCCAGTGCAAGCCTGTCCTCGAACCTCTTGGAAAGTCCCTTGACCTCCACCTTCATCCTTTACCACCACCTTTTATCAGGAGGGACCTCAAGTTCGATCCCTTCTTTTTCTGGGCGATAGTGAGGACAAGGGAGATGATCAGTGCGATGAGCATCAGGATGGCTCCCAGCGTCAGAGCGTAATTGAAGTTGCCTCGCTGCGTCTCAAGGACTATAGATGTGGTCAGTACCTGGGTGTGCCACTTGATGTTCCCCCCCACGATAATCACTGCACCGACCTCGGATATGGCCCTTCCGAACCCGAGCATCACAGCAGTGAAAAGGCCAAGCCTTGCCTCGTAGAGCATGGTCTTTATCAGGTCTATCCGATTGGCACCCAGGGACCTTGCTGTATCCTCGATGTTCTTTGGCAAGGAGTCCACCGCCGAGGCAGATATCCCTGTGATAAGCGGAGTTATCAGAAGGCATTGTGCAACGATCATGGAGGTCGGTGTGAAAAGGATGCCCAGGGGGCCCAAGGGTCCGGCCCTTGAAAGCAGCATGTAGACCAAAAGACCTGCAATGACCGGGGGCAGGCCGTATAGCGAGTGTGTGAACACCCGGAACAGCAGGAACAGCTGGGACTTCCGCATCCCAATGAATGCACCCAATGGGATGCCTATCAGGGAGGAGACCGTAGTGCTCATCGTAGCCATGTACAACGTAAGCACTGTGATCAGGACCACTCTCTGGGTCTCTGGATCAAGCCCAGAGATCAGCTGGAGCGTGACCTCCCTGATAAGTTCCCATATCATCTTTTAGACCTCTGCGTTCGGCGTGAAAAGCTGCTTTCCATCTGCTGTGAAGTCAGCTATCATCTGCTGGACCTCGGGCGATGTCAACCACTCTACAAAGTCATTTGCCAATTCCTCGTTGACATGGGAATGCTTCGCTGGGTTGACAGGAACAACGCTATACTGATTGAACAGCTGGGAATCCCCAGAGACTATGATGTCGAGGTCAAGGTCCGACTGATAGGAGTAATATGTTCCCTCATCCGCCAAGGTGTAGGCTTCCAACTCGTTCGCCCTGGTCAGGGTGTCCCCCATACCGGCCGATACTGAGAGGTACCAATCATTATCGATGATGTCAACCTCGGTCGCATAATCATACCCTGCAGCTTCCCACAGTGACTTTTCCTTCTTGTGTGTCCCAGAATCGTCCCCTCTGGATACGAACTTAATCTCGCCCTCGAAGAAGGTCTCCATTGCAGCTGTGGTATTGCTGGTGCCTTTCAGTCCCGCAGGATCGGCGCCCGGTCCTACGATGATGAACTGGTTGTACATGACAAGCGTCCTTGCGGTTCCATAGCCATCTTCGACAAACTCTATCTCTGACGATGGAGCATGGACGAGTAGTACGTCCGCATCTCCGTTCCTTCCCATCTCCAATGCCTGACCTGTTCCCACCGGAGTGACCTTGACCATACAGTTGTACTCCTCCTCGAACTCGGGGAGGATGTGATCAAGAAGGCCGGAATTCGCAGTGCTTGTCGTCGTCGCAAGCATCAATACTCCTTTGCTATCGGTCTTGAACGTGCACCCTACTGTGAAGACCACAAGGCCTGCGATCATTATCATTCCAATTATCAGAACACTCATTGTTATTGTTCGAGTTCTCTCCATTTGCCCCACCACGTTATGCTCGTGCAAACATGTCGGGGGGCCAACGAACTTGAGTTTATAAGCTTTTACTATCGAAGGAGTTGAGAAGGCACTGGCTTGGCCTGGGATCCGATGGAAAATGGAAACTTACGGGCCTTGAAAAGTGCCTTATCCGAAGGCAGCTAGTATCTCACTAAGTGCAGCGAGACCTTCGAGGATCGCAGGAGCTGCCTCGGCAAGACCGGAAGCACCCTCTGCTAAACCCGATGCACCTTCTGCAGCAGCACCTGCAGCTCCAGAAAGGTCTGCACCGCTGGCAGCGACCGCTGCCAAATTCCCCGCAGCCTCTGCAGCATCCCCGCCTTCGGAACTACCATCGGCAAGGTCCTTGATCCCTTCCACCGCACCCTCCACGACATCGCCACCACTACGGACAACATCTGCAGCTCCGGATGCTACCCCTTTTCCATCAACATCTGAGTAGTAGGCCGCATCCATTGCCCCCTCGAAAACATCGTCACCCGCGGCGATCTCACCATGGGTTGGAGCTCGTAGCCTGCGTCCCTGTTTCTTGATGTACTCATCATACTCTGGTGTTCCCTTGTAGTATATCTGGCTGTTATCCATGTCCCTGATGATCTGGTCTGCAAAGCCGTTCTTCCTAAGTGAATTATAAAGGTCTGATTGAAGCTCGTTCAACCTTGTCGTATCTGGTGAAAGCTTGGCCAGTTCCACGAACACATCCTTGTAGATGCCCAGCAACTCGGTCTTTGCCTCCATTGGAAGATCAGAATCCTTGATGCCAGTGACAGAGTCTCGGACTCTTCGGAAGTTATCCCCATACCTTTTCGGGTCCAGCGTGTCCCCTACCTCTTTTATCTTTTTGAAAATGTCCAGCTCCATCTGCATCGACATCACCTTGAGAAAGCATACTGTTCAGGATATTTAAAACCAATGACCACGTTCCCCCCACCATGCACATTAACATCCCGACCAAGGGGAACGCGAAGCTGGAGACCATCATGGAACGGGTCCGCAGCTCTACAAAGCTCGAGACCTTCCTTGCATGCTCCAACATGAATGCCATCGACAGGATGGGCATCAACGACCACGGCCCTATCCACGTCACCATCGCGGCGAACATTGCGTTAAAGCTCCTTCGCAATCTCACAGAGGCAGGGTTCATCCCCAACGTGGTCAAGGACCACAAGATGACCAACGAGGACGCGGAGGTCATCGTCGTCCTGGCAGCACTCATGCATGACCTGGGGCACGTGATGCATCGTAAGTCCCATCCCCGCTTCTCCTCCTCCATCGCATTGACCATCCTCCCAGAGTTCCTTGAGGGCGTCTACGATGAGAAGGAAGCCACTATCATCATCTCCGATATCCTCCATGCTATCACCGCACACGATTCAGAGTTCACAGCCTTCACCCTGGAGGCAGGTTGTGTGAGGCTGGCCGATGGTCTGGACCTCAAGGAAGGAAGAGCAAGGATCCCCTACCAGGAAGGCTGTGTCAACATCCACTCGGTCTCTGCCATGGCCATCGATGATGTGGAGATCAAGTCAGGAAAGAAGCCTATCGAGATCAAGATAAAGATGGGCAACTCCGCAGGCATCTTCCAGGTGGACAGCCTCCTAAGGGGAAAGCTCAACGGCTCTGGTCTTGAGGATTACGTCAGCATCACTGCCGTCATTGAAGGCAATGAGAAGAAGATCATCGACAAGTTCGAGCTGAACTAATAGAGATACTTCAGCACCCATCTGTTCATGGGGTCCATCTTCACACAGTATTCGTAGCAGTAGTCCACAAACTTTGCAGAGTGCAGCTCCTTGGGGTGCTTGTTCTTGACCATGCAGTAAACACCATTGTGCTTGAGAAGCTCAGCATTAGGATGGTCCGCGTCATATCCCTGGGGAACCCGCTTGTAATGGGCACCAAGGATCGGGACCCCGGTCTTGTCTAGGCTCACGGCGAGGTCTGCAAGCTCCTTTCCAGCCTTCTTATCAGCTGCAGCTTCCCGATACTTTGGAAGGAGCTCCTTCGGGAAGACATGGCTTCCCCCTGCTATCATCACGCCGTCGGTCTCCAGGCTGATGTAGAACCCAGGATTTTCCATCCTCTTCTTTGGACCTTCCCAGAACAGGATGCCCATGTTGGTCTTGTAGGGAGACTTGTCCTTGCTGAACCGGACATCCCGGTTGAGCCTGAACAAGGACTTGTTCACAGCAGGGATGGCTTGGACATCTGGAGATATCTCATGGAGCCGATCTCCCATGGCCACTACGAACAGCTTGGCCGGTTCAAGGACGTACTCCTCATACTCCTTCTTGTGGGCATGGAACCATTCCTTCTCATTATTGAAACTTAGGTCTCTGAAGAACGTTATCGCTTCCTTTGGAAATCCCGAGAACTCGCTCATGATATCACGAGCAGTAGCAACATTGTCCATGGATTTAATCGTATCCCGTTGATGCTACAGGACTAGATATTGAAAACCTTCTTCAGGTGCTTCTCCTTGAGCTCCTCGCATTCTTCGACTAGTAACCATTCCCTGGCATACACCATCATCTCGTACAACATCCGGTTCAGTGCTCGGCCCCGATCTGTCAGATGATATTCTGCTCTCAGTGGTGTAGTGCTCACAACGACCTTCTCGATATAACCATACTTCTCAAGGTTCTTCAACTGGTCTGAAAGGACCTTGCCGCTTATCCTGGGATTCATCTCTAGGAACTCATTGAACCTTTTGGCTCCCATGAACATGTCCTTGAGGATAAGGATGGACCACTTTCTCATCAGCGCGTCAAGGGCCTTTTCAGCATCGATACATTCTGCGTCTTCGGTTACCATGCGAACACCAGGTTACTTTGGGGTAAGAAAATGTTCTTAAGTCACTAAATGCTATGGGGTAACAATAAGTCACCAAATAACTAATGGTGACAATGTCATATAAAGATTACCCAGGTGGTGAGATCATGAATGCACTGGTAGTATACTTCACACGGACCGGCAACACGAAGGCCCTTGCAGAAGCTTTGGCAAAGGAGATGGATTGCGATATCGAAGAGATCGTCGACAACAAGAAACGGACAGGTGTCATAGGCTCTGCCGGAGCATACCTGGCCCCCATCAATAAGAAGACCACGATCAAGAAGGTGAAAGCCAAGGTCTCGGACTATGACCTGGTGATCATCGGAACACCTGTCTGGTGGTACACCAACTCTCCAGCTACGAACGAGTTCATGAAGATGTACAAGGGCAAGATCAAGAAGGCTGCCCTGTTCTATACCTGCGATGTGGACAAGGGTGTGAACTCTGAAAGAGACTTTAAAAAGGACCTTGGCAAGAAGGCAACCATCACTTACGGCTTCACATCTGGGGCCATCAAGAACGGTTCGTTCAAAAAGAAGATGAAGAAGTTCGCCAAAGAGGTCCAGTGATCACTTCCTGGTCTGCACCCATTCAGGAGGATTGGCGCACTGGTCTGTGAGTCTTTTGGTCAACAATCTGAAGTAGAGCACCCGCTCGGGCTTGATGAAGTTGATATCCTGCAAGGTCAGTTTGTAGCGGTCGTTCCCTTGAGGGATGACGTTCAGCCTAGGTCCATCCTTTCCAAGCTTGAGCGACGTCTGGGTCTCTGTATTCCCAGCAAGGACAGGCTCGTATCCCATGGCCTCGATACCTGCACAGGCCAAGGCGACAACGTCCTGTGGTTGCGGGGCGGTGACCTCCATTATCGGAAGCTCTGTGGCCTTGTAGTAGATGAACAGCACACCGACCGAGGCTATACCCATGATGATGATGGGGACGATGTAGACCACTGCCTGGGGGATGTCATCCCCCACGCTCCATATGGCGTAGAGCAGACCTATTACGATAATGAATGCTGTGAACATCACAGCGTATGAGATGGCAACAGCAACAGCTATTCTTTTGATCTTCGAGCTGTTGTATTCTTCAAGGAAGGTATTCTCCAGGATGACTGGGGATGTCTTCTTCTTCTTTTTTCCACCACGCTTGCGCCGTGCCATCGGATGTGTGTATGGTCCCATGCGATTTATGGGTTCCCTAACCAGACCAAGAATTCACGGTTACCCTTGGCTCCTTCAACTGGGGAGTCCATCCATCCCTTCAGCTCGAGCCCCTGGTCCTCACACCAGTCAATGAAGTCCTCAAGGACGTTGGCCCTGACCTCCTGGTCCTTGATCACACCTTTCTTTCCAGCCCTGGGTCCAGCCTCGAACTGTGGCTTTAAAAGGATGATGATGTCCGCTTCCTTTTCGAGCCATTCCAGAGCTGGGGTCAGGACCAGACGGACAGAGATGAACGAGACGTCGACTGTGAGGATCGAGATCCTTTCTTCGACCTCCGCGTCCCTGGCGTCCGTTCCTTCCATCACGATAACACGCTCGTCGTCCCTGAGGATCGGTGCAAGCTGGTCGATGCCAACATCGATGGCGTAGACCTTCTCGGCTCCAGCGCGGATGAGGACCTGGGTGAATCCCCCAGTGGAAGCCCCCACGTCTGCACATACCTTGCCATCGGGTCGGACGGCGAAGGAGTCGAGTGCTGCTTCGAGCTTCCTTGCACCGCGCCCGACATAGACCTCTCCCTCGACCTCGAGCTTCGCATTGACTGGAAGCATTCTGGATGGCTTGTCCACGACCTTGCCGTCTGCCTTGACCATGCCCTGCTTGATGAGGGCCTTGGCCTGGCTGCGGGAGGTTGCGTGGCCTGCATCCATGAGGAGGACGTCGGCGCGCTGTTTCATGAGGGGGACGAGGGGTATGTGGTCAATAAAGCTTTGCTTGCATACGTCAAAGTCCCCACCAGGCCCACCATCCACCCCCCGAACACTCGCTCCGCTGGCCTCCACCACTCCCCTTCCGGCCTGCTCACTCGTGAACAATCTCCAAAATCTATTTCACTTACTAGTCTATTATGCGCTCATACCGGAGGAGCCAGATTGGAAACGGAGACATTCCGCTCCACCATCTCGAAAAAGAGAGTGACCACATACTTTGTACACCAGATGCTCCTGGCCCTCATGTCCATCATCCTCATCACAGGATGCGTCATAATCTCGCTTCACTTCCTGCTCATCCCGATATCCACAGCAGTGTTCCTGATCGACGCCGTCCTCATCATCGCAGCCGGCGTGGTCTTTGGGATCTGGATATTCTACAAGTATCTCACCGTGATATCGGCAGCAGCCCAGAACAACTACTTCGTCGAGGTTGAAAAGGACGAGGTCCTGGTGACACTGGGCAAGGAGGTCATCAGCTTCCAAGCAGACCACGTGGTGGACTACCAGCCGTTCCTTGACTGGTGGTCATACTACCTCTCCGGTCCCATCCCATCAGGGTTCCAGTTCATCAAGAAACTGTCCAGGCACGGCACCTATATGGCCCATCCATGCGCCGACCCCGAGCAGCTCATCGTTCTAAAGCTTCAGAAGCCTCTGGGCAAGTCGGTAAATCCACTCTGGGGCTCCATCGAAGCAAGGACCAGCGTGGTCATCAACATCTCCGACGTGGACAGGTTCACAGGCACCATCGGACTGCGCGGCTCGAACCCACCATGGAAGAGACTTCCAGCCCGGTTCTACGGTAGCTGCAACCCGGTCAACCTCATCAGATACAAGGTGGCGCGGTACATCTCCATTGTCGCAGCCCTTCTTGTGGTCGCAGCAGCATTGACCCTGCCAGCGGCCCTTGGGTCCTGCGTCGTATGTCCAGCACTCATCCTGCTTTGGATACCCATCACCTCGCTCATGATCGTTATCCTCTCCATCCCGCTCATCGTCACCCTCGTCCAGAGGGGAGGCATGGACCCAGGCCCTCCACCGTTCGTGGAGGTCTCCCACACTGGCCTTGGATTGAGCAACAAGGGCATGACCGCCAAGGTCCCATTCTCCGACATCGAGAAGGTCCAGATGTTCGAGGACGCCTGGGAGGACGCCCGTGGAAAGTCAGCCCCAGGCTGGCTCCGATACCCACGAAAGGTCAAGGGCTTTGCACTTCCACTCCATGACACCAAGGGCGCTGACATGGAGCGTCTCTTCGTCATCCACCTCCACAGGGAATCCCCCATGTATGACTCG
>JANQNL010000006.1 GCA_028279585.1 Thermoplasmatota archaeon | reverse complement strand
CGGCAAGAACTGGGTCAAGTGGCGGGCCAAGGACGTTCTCGGCAACGGCTGGGGAGTCTCCGCGGTCTACGAGATCAATGTGGACACCTCACAGAGCGGCAACAAGGCCCCTGTGGTGGTCATCAAGTCACCAAAGCACGATGACATCTACTCCACCGCATCGAATATCTACTTCAGTGTTGAAGGGACATACGATCCTGATGGAGATCCATTGTCATACCACTGGAGCTCGAGCATCTCTGGGTTCCTGTCGAGCCACAGCACGTTCTCCAGGTCACTTCCAGAAGGAACACACAACATCACCCTGGCTGTGAACGATGGTAACGGACACAACGTCTCCAAGACCAACACCATCTATGTCCTCAAACCGAGCGAGGAACCGGATACTGACAACGACACCATACCGGACAACCTGGATACTGATGATGATAATGATGGCATCCCGGATGAGACCGAGAAGGAGCTTGGGTACGATCCAAAGAACGCTTCCTCTGCGCCAACGGTGTTCGAGGAGGTGTCGCTCCACTGTCCATGCAACCTCATGATCGAGGACAATACAGGCGCAAGTGTCGGTTTCGACAAGAGCGGCAGCATCATCCCAGACGACTTGGACGGTAGGGCAAAGAAGTACATCTTCGGCGACCAGGAGGACTACCTTATCGACAACCCAGGCTTCCTGACCTACACTGTGTTTGGAACTGGAGATGGTACATACAACCTCGAGATAACAAGGACCAACATCCCTGGCAAATGGACCAAGACCGTCTCGTTCGACGACATTCCAATAAAGAACGGCGAGGTCCACGAGTACACGATAGACTGGGACAAGGTCGGGGCTGGTGGAACAGCCGCCAAGGACCTGCCAGTGACCTTCAAGCAGGATGAGGATGGTGACAACACTTTCGAGACCGTTGTCAACTTCGACGAGAACGTCGGGACTGAGGAGTACTCCGAGGGCATCACCGATGGACCATCCACAGACGGTGGGGACGGCGGCAGTGAGGCTACAGACCTCATCAAGGAGAACCTTGCATGGATCATCATGGGAGCTGCCCTGGTGGTCGTGGTCGTCATCATTATCGTGATAGTAGTGTTCATGGCCGTCGGAAAAAAGGAAGATCCTGGCGAGAAGTCCAGCAAGGGTGTCTTCGACTTCGACTGCCCCAAGTGCGGTGCGCTTGTCTACAGCGACGAGACCAACTGCTACAGGTGCGGTGAGATCCTGATCCCACACAGGGACAAGCTCATCCTGGAGTATGGGGACTCGCTGTATGAGGACTCGTTATACGAAGAAGAGGAGGAATGGGGTCGAGAGGAGTACACCGACTACGAGCGTGCTCCAAAGGCGGGGGAGGATGACTTCTCCGATGGGGACGACTTCTACGATGCAGCCCCAAGGAAACGCGAGAAGGAGTATGACGACTACGACGAGCGCGACTACTACGACGACGATTATTACGACGATTACGACGATGAGTACGACGATGACTATGATGATGACGATGACTATGAGGACGAATGGGACTGATCGTCAGAAAAAGTAGTAGGACCGCAGCTGAAGCTGCGGTCCTTTGATCTTTTAACTATACATATTGTCAGGTGGACCGCTCTCAGTAGAACCAGCGTCCATCTCCGAGATGAGCTCCTCCATCTTACCGAAGAACTCCTCTGCCTCTTCTGCTGGGAGACCGACCCTGTTGACAAGGAAGTTGATGATGTCCTCCTTGGACTCACCCTCCTTCAGCTTGCCATACACCATGGCCATATACCTCTCCACCATGAACTGGGAGACCTCATCACCGATATTGAGGGCGCCAATGACCCTGTCCACACCGATGAGGATGTAGGTCAGAGCGTTGTTGAACTCTTCCTTGGAAAGCGAAGCAAGGTCCAGGTCTGCAGCAAGGACCACACGATCGTCATCCCCCACAAGTGATGTCTTCATCATGTTCAGGTTGGCGTTGATGTGAAGGAGCTTTTTGTAAAGGGACATCCTGTCCGCAACGTTCAGAGCGTCCGTGGCGATGCCTGGGTCCACATAGATGGATGCAAAGTTCGGCTGCACATAGACTTCAACAGAGAATGGGACCTTTGGATGTGTAGCGACGATGACGTCGATACCTTCACGCTCGCCTTGCTCAACGTCCCAAGGGATATCCAGCAGTGCCTCGTTCTGTTCTTGACCCTGTTTGAACCACGATACGAACTTCTCGGTCCATTCCATTATATCACAGGATGTGGAACGAGCTTGCACTAATTAAGGATGCCGAGCAAACGGAGCAAAGCTTCGAAACTATCGAGAAAAAATTGATATCCATAGCTTATGTGAACGATCTGAAGTAGCTGTGGATATCAACCCTTCTTTTCGTTTCGGAGCTTTGTGTAGAGCGCTTGGCATCCTTGATTCTATCCATCGAGCGGTTACCCTAGGGTGAAGAAAATTGCCGTTATTCGGATGCAACCTTACCCGTACATCGGGCCAGGTGAGGATGAACCAGGCTGTGAGTCCTCTGCCTGCTGCATTATCTCTGCAACGCGGTTCATGAACTCCTCTGCATACTCGGTCTCGAGACCGACCCTGTGGACGAGGAAGTCCATGACCTCTTCCTTGGACTCTCCTTCCTGAAGCTTCGTGATGACCATCTGGGCATGCCTCTCCATCATGTACTCGGAGAGCTCCTTGGTAAGTCCCATGGTCTCCACCATCCTCTCACCACCGATGATGAGGGAGGTAAGAGCATCATTGAACTCCTTCTTGTTCAGGGATGCAAGGTCGAGGTCCACGGCAATGACGACGCGATCCTCGTTACCAACAAGACCAGCCTTCATGAGGTTCAGGTCTGTGTTGATATGAAGGAGCTTTTTGTAGATCCTCATCCTCTCTGCAAGGTCCATAGCATCTGTTGGGATACCAGGATCGATATAGAGTGATGCGAAGTGCTTTGTGACATACACTTCGATGTTGAACGGGATCTTTGGATGGGTGGCGATGATGAGCTCGTGCTCCTCGTCCTGGACCTTGACATCAGTGTCCCAGGGGATGTCGAGGAGGGTCTCGGACTCTTCCTTGCCAGCTTCGAACCATTTTGTGAACTGCTCGGTCCATTTCATGTGAATCGGCCTCTTAACGTGGTCCAATATATTAAATGTGTCGCGGTTGTCGCTAAATGGCTACATTTCACATGGATGAGGAGGCGTCCTGACACACTCCTCCGTCCAGTGGACAACCACCACCGCAAAGCTTCAGAAGGTCGCATTTTTTGCATTTAGCATCCACATACCCACGTTCACGGATCTTCTTGCACAGACTGTGCTCCCAGATATCTATCCAGGGGTCCTCTAGAATGTTGCCGAGCTCCTTGTAGTAGCTCTGACAGGGTAGGACAGTACCATCAGGTTCCACGGCCATGTTGATGGAGCATGCAGTGCACTGCTTGATGCCCAGGCCTAGATTCACAGGATTCAGGTCACAGTATAGTGTTGGAGAGTACCACGTGAAGTTCATGTTCCTGTCCATGGTCTCGACATTGATGTCGAACAGAAGCTTTTCCAGCTCTTCGTAGGTCAAGCCTTCTGCGTTCTTTCCCTTGCCGGATCGGATGAGGGAGTTGAACGCTACGTTCTTCACACCAAGCTCGTGGAGGAACTGGATGAGGTCCATTACCTCGTCCTTGTTGGCCTTCATGAGCGTAGTATTGGTGGAGAGGTAGATGTCAGCCTCTGTAGCTATCTTGATGCCAGCTACAGTTTCCTCCCATGCACCTTTTGCACCTACGAGCTTGTCATGGACCCTGGGCTTTGTGGAAAGCAAGGTGATCTGGACATGGTCCAGACCTTTGAAGATAAGCTTCTCAAGATAGCCCTTCTTGGCAAGCTCTCGACCGTTGGTTATCAAGCCTGTGATCTGGCCGTTCTCCTCGGATTGCTCGATGAGCTTGCCAAGGAACGGCATCATTGTAGGCTCTCCGCCTGTGAACACGATATGGGGGATACCCTGCTCCCAGGCCGCGTTTATGACCTTGATCCAATCCTCGCGCTCAAGGGACTTCTTCTTCCGTTTCTCCTCATTATAGCAATGGTGGCACTTGTTCTGGCATTTGTAGGTCAGTGCAAGGTCCAACCTGTATGGTGCCTCCAGCTCGTCTGCGCCAGGAGTGTTTGACTTTGCTCCTACGATCTCGATTACGGATTCGTCACCACCCAAGAAGGTCTTGAGCTGCTTCTTCACGGCCTTGTGGTCTGCCAGGATCTCTTCCTTGGCGACCTTCTTGTAGAAGCGCTTGACGTACTTGACGACCTCCTCAGGCTTCTTCTCCTCAAGTATGCAGAGGACGTACACCACTGCGGTCCCGTTGAGGAAGATCATCTTGGAGGCATCGATGAGGAGGACGCCTTTGCGTTCGGAGTCTATCCGAAGGTGATATCTGTGACCAGCCATCCAGCCCTTACCCGTAAAGGCCTGTAGGCCCGTGGGAAGCTCCTCCTCGGGGTCGAAGATGGAGTTGATGAAATCTGCAAGGCCCATCAACGACCACCTCCTGCACAGGCACAGGCGCATGCACAGGCACAAGCGCACCCTCCACCACCGCCGCCACCGCTAGAAGAGGAAATGGGAACGGGGTTGGTGGTTCTGGTGACCACTGTGCTGAGTTCCTTCATTCCAGTTGAGATGCCCCGGGATGTGCTCTTCAACCTTGACGTATAGCTGGCTGCGAGCTTGCTTGGGTTCACACCCTGCCCGGATGGACTGGTCGATGATGCATGATGGACATACCATACAGATCCAACATAATGTGGTCGATAGTATCCTGGTGATACAGACCTTGAGGTCTTTGTGAGCTTCTTGTCGTACTTATCGTCAAGAAGTAACCAATCGTTGTACTGCTCAAGGGATTGTCCAAACGCTTGCGCATCCTTGGATGACTGGACCTGGGTCCAAGCTCGGTCACAGATACCTTCGTAGTACTTCTTGGTCTCATTGACACTGAATCCTTCCATCTTCTTTTCTACGGCGTTCACAAAATCGATCATCACGGTCTTGAGAGCGCTCGAAGACAATGTCCCGGTGGTTTGTACAGCATTCGTGAACTTTATCTCATAATATCTGAGATCAGTGGTGTCCTTGACCTTGATCTTGGGAGGATCTGCGCTCGTGAACTCAATCTTACCCTTACGCTCCAGACCGAACGCGATCATTGCAGAGACCACATCCAGTGGTCTCTCTAGGACGATGGCCGCCTCGACCGCCGTTAGGTCCGTTCGAGGTCCAGTTCCTGCCAGTGAGAGCTTCGGTGCGAAGTACTTGTCCTTTCGTTTAGAGGTCGTGAACGTCTTGGCTACAACGAAGCCAACACCAACGAAGATGAACATGAGAACGATGACCACACCGAAACAGACACCAAAGTTTCCCTGCAGCCAGTATATGGCATCCCCTACCTTATCCTCGAAGGAGTCTGTATGAAGAGTATCGAAGTGCTCACCTGGGATGGCTGCCCCGATATCCATTTTCCCTGATTCGTGGGAGGAGGGTGAGACCGCCTTGTCGATCCATCGAGCGTAATACCTGCCGACGGTATCATTGTACTTTATCTCATCCCACTGGCGGCCCTTCAACCAGGTCGGTGTCGTTCCATTGTCATCAAGGGGATTATAGCTTGCAGGGAAGTAGAGGTCCTGGACAAGGACATCGGTCCTACCGGACTGATATTCCGAGCTGAACCAGGTAGGTCTGAAGCGGACCTCTCCAACACCGTTAGCGCCCTTGTAGACCATATGAGGGTTGTTAACTCGAACGTCAACTGTGAACTCTGCCCCATGCTCTTCCAGCAGTTTCCTCGTTGAACTTGAGAACTCCAACGCTATACCAATGTAGACGTAGGGTGATTTGGTTATCCGATGTGGTTTCAGGTACGTCCCATCCGCCATCTGGACATGTCCCTTGGCAGAGCTTAGCTTGTAGTGTCTGTTCGGAAGACCGATGTCAACACCATCGAAGGTATCACCGTAATTGATGAACCTGATGCGATAATGGATATCTATGGACCCATCCTTCTCCATCTCTACCTCGATATGCATAGACTCCACAGAGAACAGGTACCTATCTGCCCTGGCCTCCCAAGGACCCATACCGTAGGATGCCATGAACGTGATGAGCATGAGCAGGCAGAACGTGGCCATCATCATAGCGATGGATGCCGTCAAGACCTTTATCAGTGGCCGAAACCGCTTACGAGCATGTTTGCTTTCCAATGGTAACCCTCCTTACCATTTGACGTCTTGTTGCAGGGTATAGGACTCGTTGCACCATGGACAGTTTATGACCACAACACCGCCGGCCATCTTGACGCTGGACCCATCTATGTCACCGCCGCACTCCTTGCACTTGAGCTGCTCCACCTTGACACCTGTGGGTAGGTCGACCTTGATGTTCTGCTCAACATTGGTGTGATGATGAATGTGCTGCTCTGCAGGCTTGGACATCTTCATGAAGAGGAACGCTCCTCCGAACAGGCCCACTGCGATGAGCATCATCACTCCGCCGATTATGGCATCCGTCACTCCGGTGGTGGCTGCTGCCAGGAAGAACACAAGGCTTCCCAGGACCAAGAGTAGAGCGAACGATATTAGGATTATGACCACTAGGTAGCGAAGTATCTGGTTCATCTATCCTTTCCCCAACGTGAGCAGAAAGGGCTGTGGGTCATATATATGTTATGAATCTCAGACCTTGCTCCATCTGGTGCCATCCCCTCCGTCCTCCAAGACAATGCCCATTTCCTTGAGCTTGTCACGGATCTTGTCGGAGGTGGCCCAGTCCTTGTTGGCCCTGGCATCCTCGCGGATATCGATGAGAAGCTGAATGAGGTCTGCGGACAGTGCTGCGTCCTCCTCATCACCGAGGCCGGCATCGTCGAACTTGAGGCCCATGACATCAGATAGCTTCAGGAACTGCTCCTTTGCATCCATGAGCGACTTGCGGTCTGTGAACCCGTCGTCACCGATGTACTTGTTCAGCTCCCTTGTGAGCTCGAAGAGCTCTGCGATAGCGATCCTTGTGTTGAAGTCGTCGTCCATGGCCTCCTCGAACTTCGTGGTGACCTGGGCAACACGCTCTGCGAGCTCCATGTTGGACCCATCTCCGCTTCCGTCCATGTTCACTATCTTGTGGTCGAGGTTGGTGACCATGGTCTTCAGGCGACCATAGGACTGCTTTGCCTCGTCCAGGTGCGATGTGGAGAAGTCTATCGGTGATCTGTAGTGAGTGTACACTAGGAAGAACCTCATGACCATTGGGTCATAGTTCTCCAGGATCTGCTTGACCGTGGAGAAGTTGTTGAGCGACTTGGACATCTTCTCCTCGTCCACGGTCACGAACCCGTTGTGCAGCCAGAAGTTGACGAACTTTGCGTCATTGGCGCATTCCGACTGGAGGATCTCCGACTCGTGGTGGGGGAAGATGAGGTCCATCCCGCCGCCGTGTATGTCGAAGGTCACACCCAGATACTTCATGGACATGGCTGAACACTCCACGTGCCAGCCTGGTCTGCCCTCACCCCATGGCGAGTCCCATGCCACCTCTCCCTCCTTCTTTCTCTTCCAGAGGGCGAAGTCCTTGGGGTAGTCCTTGAAGTCGTCGTGGTCCACACGGGCACCATCCAGCATGTCGAACAGGTCCTGGTGGCACAGGGTGCCGAACTTATCCTTGGCCTTCAGGATAGAGAAGTATACGTTCCCACCCGAAGCGTAGGCGTAGCCTTTGTCCACAAGGTTCTGGACAAGGTCTATCATCTCCTGGATGTGCTCTGTGGCCTTGGGGTACTCGTCCGCGTCCATGACGTTGAGCGCGTGCATGTCGTTGAAGTACTCCTTTATGTAATGCTCCGTGAGCTCAGTGGTAGAGATACCTCTCTCATTGGAGCGTGCGATGATCTTATCATCCACATCTGTGAAGTTCTGGATGTACTTGTCGTCGTATCCCTTGTACATGAAATAGCGCCTTATCGTATCGAAGGCAACATACACTCTGGCGTGGCCTATGTGACAGTCGTCGTATACCGTTACGCCGCACACGTAGATGCCGACCTTTTTGCCCTCTGGGTCGAGGGGCTTGAACTCCTCTTTCTCGCGGGTCACGGTGTTGTATACTTTCAGACTCATGGCCATACCTTCTGCCGTCTTGGCCTGCGGGCATTCGGGAGGGTGTTTTTAAGGTTTTGGATATAATGGAGAAAGTACAAGCAAGATAGCACTACTTTCTCCTATAAGCGCGCGGTATCGGATGGGGGCCACGGGACCGCAGCTGCTTCCAGGAACTCCGGGTGTAAATGCACTGACGATAGGAGTTCACTGGACCATTTCTGTTTCAGTCCTGGACCAACATATTCTTATCAATCCAGTTCACTTCCCGGTCGATGCCACTACTCGGCTCGCGCGAAGAGACCTGCCCCAACTGCCAGCTCGCAGTTGTGTCCAAACAGGACAAGATATGCCCTAGGTGCGGCGAGGTCCTGGTCCACGATGGGGACTTCACGAACCTGTTCAAGGCACTCGCTCACGGTCTACGGACCGTGTTCCTGTTCACCCTGGGTGGTTTCGCCTTAAGCAACCTCTTCAGCTTTGTTTTCCTGATCGTCCTGTACTTCGGGAACCTCAAGCCGATGGTGGACACCCCTATCGTCCTGGTCGTGCTCTACTGCATCCTCCAGGTCATTGTGTGGACGTTGTATGGAACGCTTACCGGGTTCAGCCTAGGTTTCTCCAGAGGCATCAACAACGCCATGCGCGAGGCAAAGGCCATCAGTCTAGTCATGGACCAGGTGTTCGCCCGTGCGGACAAGGACCTACAGAAGAAAGCGTTCATGGACTCCGACCCTGCCCTTGAAGATGGGAAGGAGTATGTGAAGTTCCAAGAGGTCTACACGGTCACCCTTTCAAAGCTCCGTGATGTCATTGATGATGAGTACGGGGACGAAGAGGTCGGGTCCATCCCTGCAGTTTTAAAGAAGTTCTTCATGAGCATGGCCTTGAACTACATCTTCAAAACGCTCATCGTGTTCCTGCTAAAGAGGGAGAGGGTGAAGGACTCTGAGTCCAGGTACCTTGTTCCCATCGAGAACATCGATAAGCTGGCTGAGATCGGGACGGGGGCCACGATACACAGGATCCTTGTGAAACCTGTGAACATCGCATGGCTCATTGGGACGCTGGTGTTCCTTCTGGTCTCTGTGGGGCCTGTGGCTCTGGGATTGTTCTTTTAAGAGAAGTGGTGGGCCGGGCCGGAATCTATCCAGTCATTTTCCTCAATATCAGTAGCTTAAGCCACGGAAAGTGCTGGACGCAGAGAAACCTTGGATACAACAGTCACTAGCGGTTCCACGCGCGATTCCGTCCCAGCAAACTCTCTACTGCTGACAGCTGATTATAGAAAGAGAGGGGGCCGGGCCGTTGAAACAGGCACTTCATATTCAATTGAACCTCGCACTTAGATGCTTTTTGGATATATGGTGTTCTAAAAGTACGCATCTTGTCCACTAATCGATCTGATACTGTAGATCCTTCAGAATCATAATCATGAATCCATCCAAGTAAGAATTTACTATCCTGCGAGATTCAATTGAATATGTCCGGATATCCGATCCCAACTATCTCAACTTCTGATACGACCCTATGCTTCATCCTCGTGATCTTGTACGGGTCCATGGCGTTGCAACCGTCCACGTAGACCACCCTGGCGTCAGGGTTTCGCAAGGCGTTGACCATGAGCAGGTACATTGCGTCGAAGAGGAACGCGGTGGTGGTCTCGATGTAGACGAGCTCGCCTGGAACGAGGTTGCCGAAGAACTCGTCGAGCCTACGCTCTCCGAAGATAACTGGCCTGGGGAACGGTCCGTCACTGCCGAGGGCATCGCCTAGTCCAGGTGCCAGTCTCTCCCAGCCTGCGCCCGGTGCGATGCTCTTTCCAGATGCACCATGCATGTGGTACATTCCATAGCTAGCACTGCTAGCTTATGGTATAAAGCAGAGTCGCGGGGGGGGTAAGTGAAAGTTAAGAATGACCGAAAGTTAGCTAGCCTAACTTCTCAAGGATGAACTTGTCCTGCTCCGAGCAGTCCGGCAGGTTCCCCTTGTCGAAGAACCCATGCTTGGCCCCCTTCTTCTTGAAGCTGGGAGCCTCCTTGAGCTGGACCTCCTTGACAAGGAACAGCGTGTCCCCATCCACCAGGGTCTTGAACTGTACCTTTGCAGCAGTGATCCCAAGGTCCTTGACGAGCTTTCCGTACGTGCCTTGGGGGTCATCCCCCTCCTTCACCACGGAGCGGGGGACGGACCAAACCTTGCCCTTCTTGGTCATCAACACCTTCTTCTGGTGCTTGCAGATCGCAACCACCATTGGTTTGGCCCAGGGACCGTCGTTGGAGTAGGACTGGATGCCGTTGTTCCTTTGGACGTAAAACTCTAAAAGCTTCCTACCCTCGGCCGTGAGCTTGCTCTGACCACGCTTGTTACCACCCCGGATGGAAAGCACAGCCTTGCACCCCATGGCCTCCTCCAGTTTCCGGATGAGGCCCCAGGCATGCCTGTATGACATCCCCATCTGTTTTGCAGCTTCCGAAAGGGATCCGGTCTCGTCTATCCGCTGAAGAAGTTCCGCCTTTCCGCGGGATACTAGGAAGGTTCCGTCCTGCTCGATCCATACCTTGGTCTTGGTCTTGAACATCGGTTAGCCTCCTGCTATGATGTCAACGACCTCCACCTTTGCCCCGTCAGGAACGGTAGCGGTGTCCCAGTCGTGCCGGGACACCATCTTTCCGTTGACCCTGACCACCACCATGTGGAGCTGGCCCGGCATTGCATCTAGCATCTGCCTGACCGTCATGCCCTGGTTCCAGGACATCTCCTCGTCATTTATGGTAATGGACATATCACTGGTTCTTCTCGAGCAGCTCGATGACGTCTGGGAAGTCGATGCCCAGCTCCTTGGCCTTCTCGACTGTAGGAACACCGTCAGTGGTCCAGCCGCGGCGCTTGTAGACAGCGTCGATGAGGCCCTCGTACTGCTCTTCTCTGAACTTTCGTAGGATAGCGACCTTCTCCTCGGAGGACTTGCCTGCTGGGTCAACGCCGTGCTTTTCCTTGAGCTGGCCGTCGTACCTCTCGACCCTGGACTCGTACTCCTCCACGGTCACAGGTCCGACGGACCTGTATGGCACTGCATCATCCACGCGCTTTCCGTGTCCCATCTTGAGGTTGAAGATCCTCTGGAAGTTGTAGACCTTCTCGCTTGTGGAAATGATGGTCTCTGGTGTTGTTGGGACACCCGTGACCGCCTGGAAGAAGTCAGCATACCACTGCACGTGCTTGATGACCTTTGCAGGCTCTGCGGTCTCCTTGTTGTCAGTTGGGACGATATCGTTCCAAGGCAGCTTGCAAAGGCCGTTGAGCGCGAACCATGTCCTGAAGTTGGGGAACCAGTGGAGCGCCTCTGCCTTCTGCTCGAAGGTCGGCATGAAGTTGTGGACCATGTCCAGGAAGATGAGCCATGCTTCATCGTGCTGGGGACCCTTGAGGGCCATTCCGTATCCACCCTGCTGTGCAAGGGATTCCTTGGTCATGTACTCGGAATACTCCAGACCCTTGGCCTCCATTCCAATGTCCTCCATGAACTTCCTGTCAGCTCCGAACTCCTTTTCGAAGTGACCCTTCATGTACCTGATGCCCTGCCCGAGGATGTGGCCCATGCCCTCTCCCCTGGCCATCTGATGGAGGAGCTCCAGTGCGGATTCCTTGTTGCCAAAGCTCAGATCCATGCCTCCGGTGTGCTCCTTGGTGATCAGGCCGTTCTCATAGCATTCCATGAGGAAAGCTGTTGCGGTTCCCACAGAGATGGTGTCCACACCGTAGGTGTCGCAGTAGAAGTTCATCTCGATGACGTGCTCGGCGTCGAAGATACCGCAGTTTGAGCCGCAGCCTGCGATGGTCTCGTACTCTGGACCATCAACATGCAGCTTCTGTCCCTTCTGTGGGCCGGAGGTGAGCTCGAAGTCCATGACACAATGTGCGCATGCCACGGAGCAGCCCACCCAGCATCCGTCAAAGCCCTTGTGGAACAGGGTCCTGTATGCGTCCCTGTCCATCTTCTTGTACTTTGGGTGTGCACCGAACTTGTAGTTGTTGGTTGGCAAGAGGTCGTAGTCGTTCATGATGTCGACCAGATGTGTGGTGCCTAATACGGCCATCTCGTTCTGCTTGGGGTCCAGGTCCCTGATCTCCTTGGAGTGGGCCCTGCCCACGGCCTGGAGTCCCTCCTTGTCCGCTGGATTGAGGAGGTCTATGTTCATCTTGTCAACAGTGGCGACTATGGCCTTGATGTTCTTGTGGGAGAAGACGGTACCCACACCGCCCCTGCCAGCCTGCTTGAGATGGATGACCTTGCGGACCCTGTCCCAGTAGCTGAAGTTGAGAATACCCATCTTGGAGTACTTGGCTGCTGTTCCGGAGCACACGATAGAGATCTTTGCTGGGTCCTCCTTGCTGTACTTCTCGGTGAGCTCCTCGCAGATGGAGTATGCGTCCTCTGGAAGCCCCTCTACTTCCTCGATGGTTATCTTGTGGTTGGGGCCGTCGATGAATATGACGACCTCCTTTTCAGCTATACCCTGGACCTCGATTGCGTCGAAGCCTGCATACTTCAGCATTGGTCCAAAGTGGCCGCCGACGTTGGAGTCGATCGGGATGCCTGTCAAAGGTGAGATGGTGACAGCGATGCTCTTTCCGGCGCCTGGGTAGATGGGTGTTCCGCCCAAAGGTCCGGCTGCTATGCATATCTCGTTCTCTGGCGAGTTCCACTTGGTGTTGCTGTTAACAGCGTTCCAGAGTAGCCAGAGGTCGAAGCCCTTTCCACCTGTGAATGTGCTCTTCATCTTATCGCCCACGGGCTTTTCCTTGATAGTGTTGTCCGCGACGTTGACATAGAGGGTACGATTGTTGTAACCCTTGTCGATCTGTCCTGGTGTGTAGGATAGTTCTTTTAGGATCTTTCCCATAGTTCCACGTCCTTGGAGGGCCCTAAAGGGCCCTATCTCTGGAAGGGGGATGCATGTCTTGTTTAAAAGAATTCCCGATTATTGCTCGGAGAACATATCGGGAATCGACGAAATTGAACGGGGGATTAGCATTTCTTTGATGTGCTTGAACTGTATGGAAAGACATAATGCACATTCGCTCCATCACCCCAACCCGGTGCCCCTATGAAAGGCAAGATCGTCTCTGTGAACATCAGCTCCAGAAAAGGAGTTGCCAAGTCCCCCGTGGACGAGGCGCAGTTCAAGGTGGACCACGGCGTTGTTGGTGACGCACACGCAGGTCCAGGGATAAGGCAGGTCTCGCTCCTTGCGCTTGAGGATCGCCAGTGGTTCGAGCAGAACGTGAACAAGGAGACGTGCCTGAAGGACGGGGACTTCGGCGAGAACCTGACCACCGAGGGCATAGCCTGGCAGGATGTGGAACTGGGGCAGAGGTTCGAAGTTGGCGAGGCGGTGCTGGAGGTCTCGAAGAAGGGCAAGGAATGCCATGACTTCTGTGCGATCAAGAGGCAGGTGGGGGAATGCATCATGCCCGAGCGTGGGGTCTTTGCCATTGTTCTGAAGCCAGGTGTGGTTCGGCCTGGTGATAGTATCGAGATGCTGTAGATGCTCCCGATAAGAATAAACAACATGGCCTCATTATCCGGCCTGGTGTTGGCTTGAAAGTTTTTAAGATAGTTCTCGCAGTCAGTGTGACCCTTTGCCTGCTGACTCTTGTATCCTGTGTAGCCGTTGGGTTCTCCTCTGGTGTCATTTAGAACGGAGCAGACCGTGATGATGAAATGACCTCGGCCATCCAGCCCAATGACAATCATGATACGGATGAACCTACTGGCTATAATCCTTGCTGTTGCTGCTGTGGCGTCATCGCTCCTGTCGGTGCAATACTGGCAATGGCCGGTGCAGTAGGTCTTGTAAAGCGCTACAAGAAGAAGAATGCATGATCGTTTGTGCCTTTCATCGATGCTCGTTAGCTAGATCAAGTGTTGAACGCACTATCTCGAAATGAAATGCTCACAGTAACCGTGTCCCTGGTTCATGCACTTCACTTCTTCGACCTTGAACTCTCCCATCTTGCCGTAGTTGGCTATCCCTGCAAAGAACCCCCGCATGCGGTCACAGAACAGTGGATGGGTCTCGTACTTGGTCATGACGATGGAGAAACGGTCCTCTTCGTGTACGACCAGGTCCAGTGAGGCGAAGTTGTTGAAGCGAGGCCAAGCCTTGGTAATGGCCTCTAGCATCTCCTTCCTGGTCCTTTTCATTCCCTTGACCAGTTGGAGGTTTTTGGATCTGTGGTATCCGATCTTGTAGGCGATGTCCTCATCGTTGAACTCTTCTTTCAGGTCCTCTATGAGGTTGATATACTGGTTGAACGAGTAGTCTCGTTCTTCGTTCATACCGTCGAAACTGAAACCCGAAGACCTGCAGAAACGATCGAGGCCGTCGGTTCCCCATTTCCTCTTGATACAGTCCTTGACATCTAAGAAATTGATACCATTGACCAGCTGATCTTCAACGACCATTATCTGGCTGTATGAAATTGTGTTTATTTAATACTACCCAATAACATCTCTACATATAAAATAGAGTGAGAAAGGGACATTTGGCCGGGTTAATGTTTATATAGTTGTTACAAAGCCTTCAAATCTCGTTATATATGCACTCTGTGAATGTATACTGCAGAGTGAGCCGCCCGAACAACTACACGAACAAGGCCCATGAGAACTGATATATACCCTTGCGGGAAATTAATTATGGAGGTCCATGCCATGGCAAGACCCGGAGTGAGGTTCGCACTGCTTGGCCTGATGGCGCTGATGTTGATGCTTTGTGCCATTGGGTCGCTGAATGCCAGTCCAGCTCGAGCTGGGGAGGCAGATCTTACTATCCATCCTGTGGACGTGGACCCAGGTACAGTTGGCACCGGTGTCATGACCTACCCCGATTGGTATGACCCTATCGAGTTCAGCGACGAAGATACGACGATGCTGTTCTCTGACAACGAACCTAACCAGGGTGACATTGTATTGATCAACCTCACGGTCTTCAATGTTGGACTTTCAACAGCTTCTGCCAAGGTGGAGTTCTATGACGGCCCTGCATCTTCTGGGGCCCTTATCGGTTCTGACAATGTGACCGTCTATCCTTTCAACTTCGATATCGCTCGCGCTTCATGGGACACGGACAGTGTGACCTTTGAGAACCACAAGGTATACGCCTACGTCCTCCCCCACGATCCCGAGAACGAGATAAATGACGACAACAACTTCGGCAATAAACCGATAGTTGTCAACCTTAGACCTATTGTGTACATCGGGGAACATTATGTAGAGGGGGAGCAGGGGGTAACGGTCTACGAGGGTGACAATGTGACCCTGGATGGTTCGAACACCGTGGACACACCTCCGGACATGCAGGCTGGGCTGAACTATGTGTGGGACTTCGGCGATCCCCTTGGAAATACTTCGAACCCTGGTTCCACAGAAGGCGTGAACCTCACCATGACATCGCACACGTTCCTTGATAGTGGTGAGTATGTTGTTAACCTGACGGTGAACGATCACAAGGGAGCGGTCGGTGAGGATACCTATATCCTGACCGTCGTGAACGTTGTCCCTGACGCCATGATGATGGTTGTCGGGAACACTTTCGAAGAGGACGAGGTCATAGAGTTCGATGCTTCTGGCTCTACAGATTCTGTATACGACCAGGACAAGCTCGAGTACATGTGGGACTGGGGGAACGGGGCTTCGACGAATTGGATGACGGAGCCTACCCGAACCTACTTCTACACAGAGGCTGGGACGTACGAGGTGACACTGACTGTCAGGGACGATGAGGGTGCTGAGGACGAGACCAGCACCATGATAGATATTGAGAACAGGGCTCCTTTGGCTTCTGTTGATAGGGTGCTCGTTGGTGGAGTTGAGGTCTCTATCGTTGCTGGAGAGGTTTCCGTCTCTGAGGACGACGAGGTCCAGTTCATAGCTGGCTTCGAGGATACAGTGTCAGATACAGCAACTCTGGAATATTCCTGGAGGATCCTCTCCAATACCTACGATGTACCCAATCCTACACACACATTCACGAGCTCCGGACCTGTGGATGTCGTGCTCACTATCACAGATGATGATGGTGAAACCGGGGCTGCTGTTGTCCGTGTGAACGTTGAGAACATCGCACCCAATGCTGATGCTGGTGTGGACCGGGTCGTTCAGACAAGCTTTGTCACATTCAATGCGTCTGGTTCTACAGATACCGCTTCTGATGTTGGGACCCTTACCTATTCCTGGGACTTTGGAGATGGTCATCTTGCGAAGGGCAAGGAGGTCACACATTACTTCGAGGAGCTGGGATCGTACGAGGTCCAGCTGGCTGTGAGGGACGATGACAATGCAGTATCGTTCGACACTGTCAACATCACTATAGAGAACATCTCACCCGTGGTAGAATACGATGCTCCATTGGATCTGGACGAGGACGAGGTCGGGTGGTTCTCCGCATTTGGTTCATCAGACCCCAATGGTCTGATCACGTCCTATCTATGGGAGTTCGCAGACGGTGTTGTGTTGGATGGGATGAACGTGTCCAGGGTGTTCTACAAGACCGGTGTTGTGGGGGTGAACCTGACCCTGACAGATGACCATGGGGGAACGAACACCAAGTCGTTCACGATCAGGATAAGCAACATCCTGCCGTCAGCTGATGGAGGTCCAGACATCGAGGGATATCTGGGGGATGAGGTTACCTTGGACGGGATGGCCTCAAACGACACACCCTCTGACAAGAGGAACCTCACCTACCAGTGGGAGATCGATGGCAAGAAGATCAACAGCTCCATCGTCGGGTTCATGCCGGACAGGGCGGGGCAGTTCATCGCAACGCTGCGTGTCTGGGACGATGACGAGGCCATCAGCATAGACACTGTGCTCATCTACATTTACGAGAGCATCCTCGAATCCATCACCATCACCTTCGAGCTGAGCCCGAACGAGTGCAGACCAGGGAAGCCGGTCATGGTCACAGGCCAGGTCACCTACAACTTCCTCGAGACGCCGCTGGACCTTGATGTGAACGTCGCAATGGTGACCATCACGGTTGCAGGGAACCCAGAGGTAATTCGGGTCGCCCCAGGTCTGGATGGGACGTTCTACAAGACCATCTACGCCCCCACCCAGGAAGGCGAGTACACTGTCAAGGTCTCGATAACGAGGCTTGGAATCGTGGGGGAAAGCACCGCTACCCTGGAGGTGTTCGAACCCTCAGAACCTGCTCCGCTTGTAGAGTTCGAGCCGGTCTACGCAGGAGGTGCTGGCCTTGCCGTGGTCGCCGTGGTTGCCCTAGGTGGAGGAGCGTTCTTCGCGGGAACTGACATCGGAAGGTTCATGTTCTTCTCCATGCTCATCCCGCTCTATTCGAGGCTGCGAAAGGACAAGCTGCTCAACAACTTCGAGCGCGGTCGTATCTACCAGTTCATCATCATGAACCCAGGCCACCACTTCAGCTACATCAGGGACATCCTGGAGATAAACTCGGGCGTGCTCACCTATCACCTAAAGATCCTCGAGAAAGAGGACTACATCAAGTCGCGCAGGGATGGGATGTACAAGCGGTTCTACCCCTACGAGATGAAGATCATGGACGGTCAGCCGCATGACGTGCAGCAGCTCATCATGCACCTACTGGCGGAGAACCCAGGGTTATCGCAGAAGCAGATCGCGGGCGAGCTGGGACTGAACGTGTCGACGGTGAACTATCATATCACGATGATGGTTGGTGCTGGGGTGTTGTCGTGGGAGAAGAAGAGGAGGGTGAGGACGTACACGATGGAGGGTTGGGCGGTGGATGCGTTGATGGAGTAGGGGTTAGCGTTTTCTGTATTTGGATCCAGTTGGTCCTTTTTCATAGACCGGTTTGAGCATCCATGCTCCGCACTTGATGAACAGCCCGAGGAGTATGATGATCGTGATGAGAACCAAAGGGGCAATGAGCCATGGGAGGGCTGTGATGACGACGTGTTCGTGGTCTACCTCGTGCAATAGGTAGTCGACTGCGTTCTCGACTGGAGGGGGGTCGATGACGGAGATGTTCAATGAGAAAGTGAACTCTGGACCACACATTCGGGTTCGTGTAGAACCCTCATAAGCGATGAAAGCGAAATAGGATCCAACAGCAAGATCTCGATCAACGGTGATCGTGATGTTGATACTATCAGTATCACCATTGTCAAGAACAATGGTTCCAGGGTCATTGATTACAAGCAGGTTCTTTTTCCCATTACCTTTGGGGGGTTTGCTATAATCGGGTAGTCGATAGCCATAGTAAAAGAGATTGAAACCGCCGTATCTATTACCCAAGTTTGATATTGTCAATGAGTGTACCTTTGTTTTGCCTCGGATAACTCTGATCGGTTGATGATGATCATGGACATGTAAGGTCACAAAGCGATTAGTCATCAAAGCAGAGTCTCCTTCAGCATCCCAAACCTTATCGCCAGTAATGTTTGCTGTATAGGTTCCATTGATCACCACAGTATAAACCTGGGACATTGAGTAGATGATCTCATTAAGGAGTTGGATCTTGATCACAAATGCTTGTGTGATTGAGTTTTTGTCTTCCTTGGTTTCATTTGAATATTCAATCGATACGTTCCATTCCATATCATTGGGTTCACTCTCATTTCTATAGATACAATAGGACAGGGTTAAGTTCACATCCATGTGAACCCCATTGATCTCATTGTACCATCTCAGCAATCCAGTATAGCACACATTCTTCTCCCTTTCATGGAGACTTTGCTCACTCTGATCAATACTAATGGTGAACCTCGTCGGCTGCATCTCCTCATCATGATCGCTTCCACAGTTGACAGATGCCCCCTTGTCATCTATCATTGATCCAACAAAACAAGTTCCAACAAATATGAAAACCAATATGAAACGGGACGCCCACAGGCAATATCCCCCACCTCTTCCCCCACCGGTCTCCACCTTCACCACCGCACCCGCTCAACCACCCAAGTCCAAACCATTTCCACCATCACCCGTGAGCCCATCCCGCTCATGATAATAGATTCTCGGGGAGTATATTAATAAAGATCGGAGGTCCGGGTGCAACGATATTTAAGATTTCTGCAAGAGTTAGCATTGCACCTAAAGGCTCCGCTGCACCTAAACTCTGAATCTTGCATCTAAAGTCGAAAACAGAGATGATAAACATGAAAAGAATTGAATATACCTCCGATCATTCCTGTGGCGGATGTCAAAGGAAACGGTTTTGGTGGGGGTCGGTATAATGGTTTCATTATTGCTTGGTATCATCTCTGGGATATTAGCAAGCAATATCCTTGGTTTGGGTCCGCTGGACCTAGCGGTACGGCTCTGTTTGAGTATTGCTATTGGGTCTCTGATCTTCATCATTGGTTTGGTTGTAATCATTTTTGGCATTATTAACTGGATATATCAGAGCCGGAAGAAAGCCAAAGAGGAGGCCGCCAGACGGAATAAGGAAGAGAAGCAGAAGGTTAGACAGGTCCATCGTCCATTATACAATTATCTTAGAATAACATACCTGAACGAGCTTATGCAGTTCTGGAGGTACCCAGGCAAGTATCAACAGGGGCCTCAACTTCCTCTGATGATTGAAAAAGCCGAGGCCGATCTTGCCGATTTCCTCAACACGAAAGATGACTATGCCTTCCTACGAGATCTTCAAGAGATGGATAGTAAGTGTAATTATCATGTCTCCCAGGCATTGAATCAAGATGCAGAGGGTGATGCGCGATTGCCTGCGGGAATTGAGATCAGGCTTGAGAAAGAGTTTATCAGGCCAATCCGGGGCAAGATTTGGGAGATAATCAAAGAGAGTGAGACAAAGTAATTATTTTATACCTCGGAGCCCATGGTGCAGCCGTCGAGAACCCTTGGATCAATGAATCCAAACCATAACAGAGTAATCTATCGTCTGGCTCCGGGTAAAACTCTCGGGTCCTGTCACGAGGTGTGCTATCAAACGGTAGTTTACTTCTTGGATTCCAAGGGTTCTCGACAGAGAAACACTGGGGGTACCCGAGATGAGAGAAGCCGTGAGGAGTATTCTGGTAGTAGCTACGGTGCTGTTGCTACTATCGACCATGAGCGTTGTTACAGCAGAGCCACCATATTTATGGGGTGTTGGAGTCAATAGTTGTTCGTATTCGTACGAGCTTAATCCTGACAAGGATGTCAAGATCACTGTTTTTATTGAGAACACTTGGGATGATTCAGAAGTACAGGGCTCAATAGCCGTTTGCTTCAAAGACAGCTCTGGTGAATTTATCAGAAATGACAACAACTACATCCTTAATTTTTGTACATCCGACGATGTGTTTAATGTCCCCGCAGGGTGGACAGTAGACCGACGAGTGAACCTGGCCCTATGGACATACGATTGGGATGAAGGATCCTACACTATGCAAATACGGTTCTTGGATATCAATGAGGATACATGGGATGCTGCGGAGTACGATGTGTATATCGGTGAGATCCCTGACCCACCAGACCCCCCGAAAACAGACGGGGGAGATGGCGGGACAACGACCACATCAGAGCCCGAAGCGGAGAGTAATGCAACTCTGATAGACATGGTGGTCGCCCTGTCCTGCTGTTGTTTCCTCCCAACGGTCCTGCTGATCGGGTTGATCGTGCTGGCTGTCATCGTGATAAGGATGATTAAGAGAAAATGAGCAAGTCTAGTCCTCTTTTACAGGTGTGTATTTTATAAGTCCACCAATCTTAATTTCAGCAGGTTCTAATTTGGTTTTTTCTTCAGTGTGATACTTCATTGAAAACCCCGCAGTAATAATTATACCCTCCAAATGAATCGGTTCTAAATGAGAGTGGTTTAATACATCCGATATTACCTGATGACAGAATAATACCGCAAACGCACTTCGCAATAATTCTTCTGGATCTGCCCCATCATCAAGCAGTTCTGGATCTGTAAATGAACGCAGTGTAGACATATCTCCAAACAACATCCATTTAAATGCACTTGGATGTTGTATTATTAGATTCATAAATTTTCTTTTCTCATCAGCGGCGAATGGAACACCAGTTGGCTGAAATATCTGATTCATGTTGTCTTCATTCAGTAATACATTCTGGACTAGGGATGTTTCTAAAAATGTGAGTCTATCATCCATAGACTTATCGAAAAAATATGGCCTGGCGATTTCTTTGAACGCTATGAGATCAATATCTGGACTGAGTTGGTAGCATCTTGCAGATCTATCTGCTTTATCTTTTCTTTCTATGCTGGATTCAATGATAATGTTATTGCCCAATAACTTTTTCATGGCATTAGAGATTGAGTTTGGTTGTAGCTTAATTCGTCTAGCAATTTCTGTTTTGTATAATGGATTATTATTATGTTCAATGAAAGCGTCGATTATCTTTCGCTCTGTCTCACCAAACATACTCTTTTGTGGCATACAACTTGAATTAAATATAAATATTTAGATTGTTCGATAATAGATTATTCAAAACGATTAATCGGTTAACGAATAATCTCTTCGATTAATCTCCTATTGATATATCGTTTCGAATAATCTACTGTCGATTAATCATAACGATTAGTCTGTAGACGATTAATCGCTTTGATTAATCTATGGATGATTAATCCATACGAACACTATGCCAGTGAAAAATGGTTTAAATAAGAAGCTAGAGTTTTTAAGATTGTAAGCAAGAGACCCCCACCCGGGAAATGGCCGGGGGCCCCTTCTTACGCACACGCACCGTAGTTCAATGGTAGAACCCTCACCCTTCCAAGGTGAAAGATGCAGGTTCAACTCCTGTCGGTGCACCATTTCCATCACGGGCGGGTGATGAATGATGGATGAAGAGAACAAGGACTCAGATGAGGTATATACTTATCGGGCCAATTCTAGGCTTCTGACGATCAACGGTAAGACATACGGTCTACCGGGCCATCATCAGACGAAGCTCGATGACTATCTGGCTGGACATTGCCACTTTCGGTCACCCCCCAAATCGAAGCTTATATACCCAGATGGTGTACAGAATAATAGTGAGCCAAAGGGTGCGGCTAACACCCATTGGCTCTGGAGGTCGATTGTTATGGAATCAACCCCAACGAAGACTAACCACATGGAACCAGATAAACATTACCATGCCGAGATTGATATAGACCAGAGAACACTTGAATTTGTGAATGCTGATGTGAGCCTTTCTTATGAGTATCAGCAGAAACCGACCAAACAGAACTGGACCGCGTATAATGCTGCCCAGACATCTGAGATAGAATTGTTTGACCAATTACTTCTGAAACTGGTTGAGGTCGTTGACGAGCCTGAGCAGAAGATTGGTCGACCACGGCTACCCCTGCGGGATCAACTGTTCTGCGCTATCCAGAAGGTGTACAGCCAACTATCCTCCAGACGAGCCGCTGGGCTATACAAGAACGCGGAGTCGAGGGATCAGGTATCTCATGCCCCACACTTCAACGCCCCATCAAAGACCATGAACAAACAAGAGATCACCCCGACCCTGCACCAGCTCGTCCGTATATCAGCGGCCCCCCTGTCGGGAATAGAGACCGACTTCGCCGTTGACTCCAGCGGGTTCAGGACCACGAGCTTCAACAACTACTGTGATAGTAAACACGGTACGAAGAAGGAACATACCTGGTTGAAGGCGCACATCAGTTGTGGTGTATTCACGAATGTAGTAGCAGACGTGGTGATCACCGGGGGGCACGGTGCGGATGTGAGTCAATTTCAGTCTCTTCTCACAGGTACCAACGGCTTCTTCCACATCAATGAAGTCTCTGCTGACAAAGCGTACTCATCTAGAGCGAACCATAATTGTGTAGAGGATATTGGAGCTTCTGCTTATATCCCGTTCAGAAAGAACGCCACTGGTCGGGCTGGTAGATCCGCCGCTTGGAAGAGGGCATTCCATTTCTTCCAGATGCATCAGGACGAGTTCTACGCGCACTATCACAAGCGTAGCAACGTGGAGTCCACGTTCGCGGCCATCAAACAGAAGTTCGGCGAGACCCTGAAGTCGAAGAACGAAGTTGCCCAGATCAATGAACTGCTCTGTAAGATAATCGCCTACAACATCACCGTACTCATCCATGAAATGTACGAGCACGACATACAGCCAGACTTCCTGCACCTAAAGTCCGCCGCCTGCACCTAAAAGCAACACTTCAGGTGCAACGCCGCAAGAGTTCAGCGCACGGGAGATACGCTTAAACATCGAGCAAGCCTTCGAACTCAACACCCCTCATCCGGAGCCTGGCATCCTCCCTCAGGTCCTGCAGTTCCTCGAACAGTTCGATGTTCGATCCATCACTCGGTAGCTGTTCAAGGATATTTGAGAACTCCACATACCCTTTGTAGATGAGGCCTGGACCTTCATCAAGGGCCAATCCTGCAGCCTCTTGGGTCTCTCCAGCCTTCAGAAGATGATGCATGGTCTCGATGATGGACCTTTCGTCACCGAGTTCCTCGTAGTATCGAGCCGCGAACTGGTGGAACTGTTTCCTGTCCTTTGGTGTGAGCCGCGAGTAGAAGAACTCCCTGACGAAATCATGGACATCGTAGGTCAGGTCCTGGTATTGATTGAATAGGGTCTTTCCGACAAGGCCCGTTACAAGTCCATGGTCCAGTTCATCGAAGTGCTGAGGGTGGTCCTCGATCTCCTGACATTTGAAGAAGGCCTGAGCTTCAACAGGATATCTGAAAACGGATGCGATCTGAAGTAGCGTTTCTTCTTGATCGCTCATATCACGCAGGATCTCTTCTTCGATGAACCGGTGAACATCCCCCTGGCTCTCGACGTCTGTTGGGGTCTCAATGAGCTCCAATGCCAGTGGATGGCCTCTGGTAGCATCGTAGATGGCTGAAATATCTGTGTCAGCAAGGTCCTTTGAACCTAACATCTCGATGACGGATGTTTCATCAAGCCCTTCGAGCTTCAGCTCACCGACGATACCTTTGACCTTGACATGACCTCGATTGTAGAACTCCGGTTGATCACGTGAAAGGACAAGGATAGTAGATCCATGGACCCATTCTAATGCGTCCACGAGAAGGGAGAAGAAGTTCTTCGATCTCTCCTCCGCCCTATGGTAGTTATCAACGACCAGCAGTATCTGGAGACCCTGTGCATCCTTTGCCAGAAGGTCGAAGAAGGCTTGGTATTCGAAATCCTCTCCTGTTCGTAGATACGCTGATAGGGTAGGTTTGTCCAGACGCTTCATGAACTCAGAAAATGGGATCATGATATTTCGGAACGAGTTCCATCTCCCGAAGGTGTACCAGAAGATGTGCTTCCTATCCCGATTGTTCTGTGCGATCTTGGCCGCCAATGTGGTCTTCCCCATTCCCGCAAGGCCTTGGACAACAACGAACTTGCAATCTGGGTCATCGATATGCTCCTGGATGGTACTCATCTCGTTCTGGCGCCCATAGAACACCTTGATGGTCGGGACCTTGTCTGAATATTCCAATGAACGAAGATCAGTAAGCCCCTCGGTCTGTGATGGACCCTCCTCATCAGGGTCATCATCAGACTGTGGATGGATAGTGAAGGCCTGAGCAGAAGCAAGGTCGAACTTTCCTGAACTATGGACGAACTGCATAAGTTCAGGTATAGTAAGTTCCAGTTCAGTCTCGGGGCAGATCTCATCCAATTTGATCTGATGGACCCCTCTATCATCATGGAGGATGACGATGCTATCTCTCAATCGCTGATCGATCTCGGTAGCAGCGGCTGTTCCAGCCTCCGTTAGGAAATACACTTTCCTCTTCCGTTTCCCACCCAAGACGTGTTTGGAGGTCTCTTCAACCAACCCATCAGGTCGAAGTTTACCTATCTCCCGGGCCACAGCTGATCGCATAACACCGATATGCCTTGCTATGCCATCCTGTGTTTGAGCGTAAGGAACCTCCCACTGATCAATGTACTTGTTATACGAATGGAGGTGGAGCAGTATCCTCTCCCCTACGGTGCACCTTATCCTTGTTCGTCCCACAGGCCAAGAGCAGGTTATGCTTATTTACGGTTTATGGGGCAGCATGAACGTTCGAGATCAGGTCGGTTTTGTTACAAGTAACGTTACGGGAATCCCGGAGGTTTATATTGTGAGGGCCAAATGATACAATTGACAAGGAGGTGGTTGTTATGTGTCCGACCAAGAAAAAGAAACCTTGTATCAAGACCATGGACCTCTATAGGCTTCCATGGAGCATGTCCGATAATGCGTTCAGTTGGCTCGAGCCAACACGGTTCTGTGACCTTGATTGTGAATACTGTTATCAGATCCATGATCCCAAGAGCCACAAGTCCCTAGAGCAGTTCCAACAAGAGCTGGAAGGGTTAATGGAACTACGAAAGACAGATGCGGTCTTCATTGCTGGTGGAGAGCCACTGACCCATCCCAATATCGTTGAGATAGTCAAGATGGTCAAGGACCACGGGATCAAGCCAATGATCCTAACCAACGGAAATGCCTTAACCCCTGAGCTCACACACAAGCTTCGCAAAGCTGGATGTTATGGGTTCGTGTTCCATGTGGACAAGCACCAGAACCGTCCTGGATGGAACGGCAGGTCAGAGACCGGGATGAACCAGCTCCGTCAGGACCTTGCTGATATGGTCTACAATGAGGGTGGGATGATCTGCGGATACAATATCACGATAGTGCCTGATACTCTGAAAGAAGTACCTGCCATTGTCGATTGGGCCACCAAGAACATGGATAGAGTGGACTTCTGTGTTATCATCCCGGTCAGGATGATCCACAAGGACGATCCGTTCGATTATTATGCAGGTACTGAGAAGATAGACCTGTCGAAGACCTTCCTGGGTCAGAAGAAGCGGTACAAGCATATGACAGCTGTTGACCTGTACGAGCAGATCCTGAAGGTCCTGCCAGGGTATGAGTTCAGCTCGTTCCTGGGTGGCACTGTCAGGTCCAACGTTCCGAAATGGCTCATTGGGTCCCATATCGGTTCGGGGGACAGGGTCTATGGAACAACAGGTCCCAGAACAATGGAGCTTCTTCAGAACATCCATCATTCTTTCAAGGGTACCTACTTCTCGTTCTTGCGACGAGCCATTGGTAACAATGGTAGGTTGGCATTTGGTCTAGGTGTCATTGATAGACGGATCAGGAAGACCTTCAGACAATATCTGAAGACAGCTGTTAGGCACCCTTCAGAGCTCTTCAAGAAGGTCTATATCCAGACGTTCATTGTTATGCAGCCACAGGATGTGCTACCAAATGGTGAGCAGGACCGCTGTGATGGATGTCCGAACAAGACCTATTGGAACGGCCGCTTGGTATCTGAGTGTCGTATGGAGGAATATCTCAAGTATGGTCGTCTCATGACCATGGTCCCAAAGAAGGGTTGCAATGTAACTTGTTCCAGTGATGGAGCGCAGGTTGGAGCGGAGGTCTGAGCTTGGCCCGTGATGGTACTGTTGGAATTGGATTCATGATGTCAGGGGAAGTTATCGCCTCCATTGGATACCTTCTTCTGATACTCAGCGCAGTGAGCCTGTTGGCCGTTTTGGTATATCTTAACAGGTATGTCGAAGGTGCTACCCTGGGTGAGGCGGTAGGACTAGCAGTGATAGTTGTCTTTGTACTTCTCATCTGGTTAGCCTGCGTCATTGTCCTGGGTCTGATGGTGGCTGCTGGCCACTTCTTTGTTGGTTTGGGTACTTTCATCAATCTGATGGAGCACCGGCATGATATAAGGTTCAACCTCCCTGCGATGCTTCTATGGTTGCTACCTTTGGTATTAGGAATGGTGGTGATCGCTACCTTACTGATCATCGGGGTTACTACCCCGTCATTCACCTGGTTCGGTCTGGTCACCCTCATATCGGCCCTTGTGATCTATTTAATATATCGTGCATCCCAACTATTGGTAGAATTTCAGAAAAACGGGATCGTCCTTAGCATCGTTGTGATGTCCATCCTTGTTGTTGGAGCGGTCTTGCTAGGAGGATTCTTCGCAGGTGCTGTAACAGACCCTGACCCCGCGACGGCTTGGTTCGGTATCATATTGGCGCTGATCTCGATCGGTGTCCTGCAACTTGTCACAACGGTCCCGATGATGATCATCTATGCAAAAAGGACCCCGAGGAACGGAGGTTGTCCATCATGATACCTAACCCAGACACAGCTGGTAAGCTGACAATAGGAAAGGTCGTTCTGGCTCTAATGGTCCAAGCATACTCTTATGCTGTTGCCTCCAAAGGATGTGAGATAATAGTTGTAGGTCAACTGCCATTAATGGAGCTTATTCGCGTTTCCACTTGCTACAATTTCCTTGGAATTAACGGAATAACTTAAATCGCAGCTTTTCATCTGCATATCTGGTGGTACGGTGCAGGACCATACGATACGAACCTTCGAAGGAAAGACCGAGCAGGAGTTCAAGGACTTTGTCTACGGCAAGTATGGCAAAGAGTACGTCAACGATACAGACGAAGGACTTCACTCTGGGAATGTAGATTTCATTATTACGAAAGAAGGCAACGGCATCAAGGTAGATGCGGTCTACACCGTTCCAAAGATCCACTGGATCCGCGGTATAATCTTCGCAATAATCCTGGGCATCGTTTCGCTTGGTGTCCTGTTCGTTGTAGGGGTCATCTGGCTCTTCGTATGGGCCAAGTTCATGATGTGCGGATCCGCTCATTCCGAGATGGAGTCCCTTTTCGATGCGTTCGGTGGTCCAAAGAAAGAAACAGAGGAAGGAGAGAAGAAGGAGGA
>JANQNL010000212.1 GCA_028279585.1 Thermoplasmatota archaeon | reverse complement strand
CATCGTGACACACCCCTTCTCTGCAGAAGGTGTTGTCAGGATGCAGAACGCACAGTATGGCCTGGACAGGCTCCAGGAGGCCTCTGACACCGTCATCGTCATCCCGAACGACAAGCTTTTGGAGATAGTTCCAAGACTGGCCCTCAACGCAGCCTTCAAAGTCGCAGATGAGATCCTGATGAGGTCCATTAAGGGTATCACAGAGATCATCACAAAGGTCGGACTGGTCAACCTTGACTTTGCAGACCTTAAGACCATCATGAAGGGTGGCGGCGTTGCAATGATAGGCCTTGGAGAATCAGACACCGAGGAGAGGGCTGTCGAGGCCGTTAACGAGGCCATCAGTTCCCCACTTTTAGAGGTGGACATCTCCTCTGCCACTGGTGCGTTGATCAACGTCACTGGCGGTGAGGACATGACCGTCACCGAAGCAGAAAGAGCAGCCAGTGAGATCCAGGAGAGGATCAATCCACAGGCAAAGATCATCTGGGGAGCCCAGATAGATCCACAGCTCGAGCATACCATCCGCGTGATGCTCGTGGTCACCGGCGTCACATCCAAACAGATAGTCGGAAGGACCACACGCCCAATGGGTGGAAGCTTCGGCGTTGACTTCATAAGGTAAGACACTCGAGGGAACTTAGATGGACGCAATAGACCAAGCCAGAGGGTTCGAGTCCAAACTCGTTGCCTACGTCAAAGGCTTGGGCAAGCTGAAGTGGCTTGCCATCCTCAAGCATGGTAGGTTGGAAAAGCCTACCGAGGAAGAGTTCGCTAAAACCATCCAGATCACCGCCATTGGTATCGCTATCATTGGCGGCATGGGCTTTTGTATCTATCTTCTGTGGGAGTATGTCCCACAGTGGCTCACGGACCTGCTTGGATGAAACTTAGTTGGAGCAGGTATGTCCGTCATGTAAGGGATAGTGGTATCTATGGTATCCGAGGAAGAGAATAAGGACGCAGTTGTCGAAGAAAAACCTGAGGAAGAGGAATCTGTCCTTGGTTTCGACAAGATAGACGATGAGCCTAAAGAGGAGGAGAAGCCCGAAGAGCCTGCCGAGGAGCAGAAGCCTGTGGAGCAGCCTCCAGAGAGGGAGATGGACGAGCTTGAGATCCAGTTCCCCAAGACCATCTTCGCTGTTAAGACCGCTATCGGTTATGAGAAGATGGTGGCAAACTCCATCGCTGGTAGGTCCAAGAGGCGTGGTGGGGACATCTATGCTATCCTGTCACCTACCAAACTGCGCGGCTACCTGCTTGTTGAGGGTGTCAAGAACGTTGACGCCATCAACGACCTGATAAAGGGTCTTGAGCACATCCGAGGTGTCATCGAGGGCGATACTGCCATCGACGACAGATGCATTAAGTGTAAGACAACAATCTCCAAGGGAGACACCGTATGTCCTAACTGCGGAGCAACCCTGGATGCAGATAACATCGAGAAAGGAATAGCCCACTTCCTTGAGCCGAAGACGCTCGTTGCAGGTATAGCTGTGGGCGACATCGTCGAGATCATCTCTGGACCGTTCAAGGGTGAGAAGGCCCGTGTCCAGCAGATAGACGAGTCAAAAGAAGAGATCACTGTGGAACTGTTCGAAGCAATGGTCTCCATACCAGTGACCATTCGGGGAGACAGTGTGCGTGTCCTCGAACGTGAGAAGGAGGCTGTGTAAATGGCTGAGGTCGTAGAAGCACTCGTGGACGGGGGAAAGGCATCGGCGGGACCACCGCTGGGTCCAGCCCTTGGCCCTATGGGTGTCAATATCGGAAAGATAGTAGAAGAGATAAACAAGAAGACCAAGGACTTCGCAGGGATGAAGGTCCCGGTCAAGGTCATCATCGAGAAAGATAAGAGCTTCAGTGTCACCGTGGGTACACCACCCATGTCCGCACTGATCCTGAAAGAGATGGGCATCGACAAGGGAGAGGGCGATAGGAAGAACGAGTCCCCACCTGACATGACCATCGAGCAGGCAAAGAAGGTCGCCCGTATGAAGGGAGATTCACTCTACGCGAAGGATGTCAAGGCTGGCGTCCTGACCGTCTGTGGAACCTGTGTATCCATGGGCTTCTTCGTAGATGGCAAGCCTGCCAAGCAGACCATTAAGCTTATAAAGAACGGCGACTATGACGCCGACCTGACGTCCAGTGAGTAACGCTGGACATACTCGCAGACCATACTTTCTGTGTAGGAGGGCTCTCGCCCGCATGCACTACGCGAAGGTGATAAGATGGAAGACCCGAAAGTAATTGAAGAGGCTGTCAAGAAGCTGTTCAAGGACTCCCCTGAACGAAAGTTCACAGAGTCTGTAGACATAGCTGTCAACCTCAAGGACATCGACTTTTCGATACCAAAGAACCGTATCACAGAGGAGATCATCCTGCCAAAGGGCAGGGGCCGTGAAATGAAGATCGGCATCTTCGCTTCTGGTGAGCTGGCCATCAAGTCCAAGGATGTGGCAGATATTGTCATCACCCCTGAAGAGATAGATGATCTGGCTGACGATAAGCGTGAGGCGAAAAAGATCGTCAACGGCATAGATTTCTTCCTGGCAGAGGCCCCACTGATGCCCACCATCGGTAAGAGCCTCGGTGTGGTGCTCGGTCCTTCAGGCAAGATGCCGAAGCCGATACCACCGAATGCGGATCCGACAACTATCGTCAACAACCTCAGGTCCACTGTAAGGTTGAGGTCGAAGGAGAGGCTTACATTCCACTGTGCCGTAGGCACCAGGGACATGAAGCCTGGCGACGTTACGAAGAACATCGAGGCCGTGATGAAGCGGATCGAGTCGAAGCTCGAGCGTGGACACTTCAATATTAGAAGTGTGTACCTCAGTACGACGATGGGTCCATCGGTAAAGCTGACGTAGGAGGTGAGATGAATGGCACACGTTGCAGAGTGGAAAAAGGACGAGCTTATCTATCTTACCAACATGATCATCGACAACCCTGTTGTCGGTATCGTCAACATCGAGAACATTCCTGCTAAGCAGATGGCGGACATGAGGAAGAACCTTCAGGGCGTCGTGAGCTTCAGGGTTGCAAAGATCACACTTATCAAGCTTGCACTTGAGAACTCCAACAAGAGCAAAGAGGGCATCGCCGAGATGGCTTCGAAGCTTCCAGGAAAGCAGTGCGCGCTTGTTGCTGGCGACATGAACGCCTTCAGGTTATATGCGGAGATGGAAAGGACCATCACCCCATCGCCTGCCCGTGGTGGAGACACCGCACCCCAGGACATCGTGGTCGAGAAGGGCGAGACGTCCTTCAAGCCTGGTCCTATCGTGGGTGAGTTCGGTAAGGCTGGCATACCAGCTGCCATCGAGAAGGGTAAGGTTGTCATCAAAAAGACATCGACCGTTTGCAAGGAGGGAGATGTTATCTCTCGCGATCTTGCAAACATGCTCACAAAACTTGAGATCTTCCCGATGAAGGTGGGTCTGAACCTGCTTACGGCCTACGAGGATGGCACAGTGTTCGAGCCAAAGATGTTGCACATCGACGAGGACGCCTACAGGGGCGACATCGCAACTGCAGCATCCCATGCGTTCAACCTGGCAATGTTCGCGGCCATTACCACACCTATCACTGTCGAGCCTTTGGTCCAGAAGGCAGTTCGCGAGGCCATGAACCTCTCGATCAACGCTGGTATCCCGACCAAAGAGAACATGCCCATGCTGCTGGCTAAAGCCTATATGGAAATGCTGGCACTGGCATCCAACGCAGGCGACGGTCTAGACGACGAACTGCGTGATAAACTGTCCAACGCCCCGGCACCAGCCGCTCCGGCTGCTGACTCCGGTGGTGCTGATTCCACGGACGATAGTCCTCCCGAGGAAGAAGAAGAAGAGGGAGCGACCGAGGAAGAGGCAATGGCTGGACTGGGTGCCCTGTTCGGGTAATGGACGAACGAACGAATGATAAAGATCATAAAAAAGGAGGTAAACCTATGGAATACATCTATAGCGCTCTCATGCTCCACGCTGCTGGCAAGGACGTCTCCGAGGACAACGTCAAGAAGGTCCTCGAGGCTGCTGGCGTCACAGTGGACGAGGCAAGGGTCAAGGCCCTTACCGCGGCCCTGGAAGGCGTGAACATCGAGGAGGCCATCTCCACCGCCGCTGTCGCCGCTGCCCCTGCAGCCGGTGCCGCTGCACCTGCAGCATCTGGCGGTTCCTCTGCTCCTGCAGCTGAAGAGAAGAAGGAGGAAGAGGAAGAGGAGGAGCAGGTCTCTGAGGAAGAGGCGATGGCTGGCCTGGGCGCACTGTTTGGGTAATTGCCAAGAAAAGAGGGGTTTCCTCGAGAAACCCCTCCTTTTTGTTTTTTATTTTGTTTCGAAGGTCAGCGGATGTGCTAAAATAAAAATGGCAATTCGCGCGCTGTGGGTTAGAAACTAACGGGACCGAGGCTGCGTATTGGATGTTTAGGTCGGTGCGAAAGCAAGCCTAACATCCAAGTCCGTCGTGAACCACGTAGTGGTTTGCGACTGGACCTGAAGTTCTGTTAGCACAGGATCTTCGGGGGGAGCCAGTGTACAAATGTAAGGTGGGTATGGCTCGCGTCAGGGGGTTATATCTCAACATTGACTGATGTTAGTTATTATGGGCCAGTCAATTTTGAGAGTTACCTTATTTTGACACATGAAATTGAATGAAATGTCAAAATGAGGTTGAATATAGATACAGCCATTATTACCCCCAAATCGTAGCTCCTAAATACCCTATACATGAATGATTACACGAGGGATAGAAAGGTAATGGTAGCTATTATTGCAGTACTCGTCATATTCATTCTCGGCATTGCTTGTATTGGCCTATGGGCAGTTCTTAACAAGAACCAAGATGTCTCAATTACTGGTGTTCAAGAACACATTGAGATATCAGATGCTATCTTCTCACCTGCTAATGGTAGCTTTTCCATTTGTGATCCTCTTATTAAGATGGAAATCAATACAGATTATCCACTAGTATTCTCTGTTAACGGCACGAAGTTCTATGCTGACCCCTCACCAGGGTATCCAGGATGGGAAATTGAGCTAGAAATGACATGCACTGAAAAGGTGTTTTTCAATAACCTATCGATATACAAAGAGCCAGTAATGGAGTTAGGATATGGGTCAGTATTTATCTTTGGATTAAAATCTGAGGATGATAATGGTAAAATCCATTCTGGTGATGAAATCACTTTCTATATGGTGGAACATGGTGAAGAATTCATCGTACGAACCGTTGTTGTGAACGACGCATCTCCCCTCGAAACCCTCATATACCTCCTCCGTTCATGCTTTGTGTGATGTTCAGGAGGCAGGTTGAAGCGCCCTATTAATGACCAGAATCGAATACTCGCAACTCATTCTCTGAAACTAAGATATATGGGCTCAGTGAATCACGACACTCAGCCATTGTTGCGTTATTCATTCCATTAGCTTCAACATCAACTATGATCCAACCATCAACATCTTGGATAACTTCTGATCTCCAATTGGCTTTAGGACCGACAGTAATGTTTTCTTGATATAGTTCCGTGCCTTCTTGTTCAACAAGTATTGAGATCTCAACGCTCATATCCAGATTATTACTAAGTTCAATGACGAAGCCATTTGGATATGGGTCGGCCCATATCTCACCATTCGACACGGATTTATCAAGACAACCCACTAAAATGGTACCCATAAGTAATACAAGTATCATGGAGATAAGGCCAATAATTAATGAATATCTCCTAAACATCGATTGAATGAGTTATGTATGACCTATATAAGTTCTATGGCAATGAAACGACTTGCAACTTATGAATCCGCATCGAATCAATCCCTCTCCCCTCGAAACTCTCATATACCTCCCCCGTTCATGCTTTGTATGATGTTCAGGAAGTATGCGGGTGGAAGCGGTTGTTTGCATTTCCTTGCTGCTTGTGGTAGCGGACGAGCGTCCTGGGGGGGTGCTATGGTCCATTTCCTGTAACTGATGTGGTGATCTATGGAGCGGATGTTTGGATTACGAACGAATCGATCTATAGCGAAACAGTAGACATCATAGTGTATGATTCGCATTCTACAGAGATCAATCGCCTCTCCAACCCAATCGAAGCCAATAACACCGTCGAGATCCAAAACGTGATACTGGGTGAAAGAGGTGACGATTCTACAATGGATGTGTTCGTTGATGCGTTTAGGGCAA
>JANQNL010000057.1 GCA_028279585.1 Thermoplasmatota archaeon | reverse complement strand
TGGATGGTGGGGGGGGTGTGAGGGTTTCTATGGAGCCCACTCGGCGAGGATGGTTTGTACTCCGTGATCACACGAACGCCTTCTGTCCTTCCGTTAGAGAGGACAGAATACAGCGAAGGTCGCTGCTGTTCCGCCTCCATCTTCAACCGGACGATGTCCCCCACCACCGGGCCTAGTTCTACTTCGATAGACATCGTGATCACAGGTCCTTTGTGAAGTTGACAAGAGCATCCAGCCGTTGCCTGGCTGCTCCAGATGAGATGCTTTCCCGAGCCTTCTGGACACCATCAGTTATGGAATCTGCTTTGCCTGCCACATAGATGGCGCCACCTGCGTTGAGGCACGCGATATCTGCATAGGCGGACAGCTCTCCGTCAAGAACAGCGAGCGTGATCTTGGCATTCTCCTCTGGACCCGCTCCGGTGATGTCCTCAAGCTTTGAGTTGGCAATTCCGACATCTGTCGGGTCCAGGTCATAGGTCGTGACCATCCCATCCTTGAGCTCCGAGACCCTTGTCGGTCCAAGAGTTGTCAGTTCATCCATTCCCGAGCCGTTGACGACCAAGGCGTGTTTCACTCCAAACCTGTGGAGGACGTTCGCCATGGTGTCTGTGAGAGCTGGGTCGTAAACCCCCAGGACCTGATGGTCCACTCCAGCAGGGTTTGTGAGAGGCCCGAGGATGTTGAAGACGGTCCGGATTCCGATCTCCTTGCGAGGACCGATGGCATGCTTCATAGCTCCATGGAAGACTGGAGCGAAGAGGAATCCTATCCCCACCTCGTCCACGCACTTGGCCACCTGCTCGGGGGAAAGGTCCACCCAGACACCAAGTGCTTCCAGTACGTCTGTGGACCCGGACCTGGAAGACACGCTCCTGTTACCGTGCTTGGCCACCGGCACACCGGCTCCAGCTGTGATGAACGCTGCAGTGGTGGAGATGTTGAACGTGTTCAACCCATCCCCGCCAGTGCCGCAAGTGTCCACCGCTCCAGGTGGTACATGGATGGTGCTGGCCTTCTGGCGCATCACACTTGCACAACCGTAGATCTCGTCCACTGTCTCACCCTTGACCCGAAGAGCCGTAATGAAACTAGCTATCTGGGCCGGGGTTGCATTTCCTGTCATGATCGTGTCCATTGCACCTATGGCCTCATCCTGTGTGAGGTCCTGTCCCTGGACCAGCTTGTTTATCGCATCAGTTATCATATCTTACCCTCCAGGAAGTTGGAGATGATGGTCACCCCATGCTCTGTGAGGATGGATTCTGGATGGAACTGGACACCCACCATCGGGTAGTCTTTGTGCTTGATGGCCATGCATTCGTCATCGGATGTTCGAGCTTCCTGCGATATGCTATCCGGTATCGATCCCACCACAAGGGAGTGGTACCTCGCTACTGTGAACGGGGAGGGAACTCCCTCGAAGATCCCCTCTTCCGAGTGATGGACCTCGGAGGTCTTACCATGCAGGACATTGGATGCTCGTGTCACCTCTCCCCCATGGACATGGGCTAGGGCCTGATGGCCCAGGCAAACCCCCATAGTCGGGATGGTCTGGCTCAATGTCTCCAATAGCCTCGTGGTCACACCGGAATCCTTGGGGTGACCTGGACCCGGGCTTAGTACAATGCGGTCAGGTTTCAGATCCTCGATCTCCTCAAGGCTAACGTCGTTGCGCTTGACGATGACCTCCGCTCCAAGCCTTCCCATGTATTGGGCGATGTTGTGAACGAACGAATCGTAGTTGTCGATGAGGACGACCCTAACCATCCACCCCACCCCCTATGGCCTTGACCATGGCCCCCATCTTGTTCATGGTCTCCTGATACTCCCTCTCGGGGTCCGAATCCATGACGATACCAGCACCAGCCTGGATGTAGGCTTTGGAGTCAGAAGTGAAGATGGTCCTGATGTTGATGGCGAAGTTCATGTTGCCATTGAAATCGAAGTAACCGACGACGCCAGCGTAGGGTCCCCGTCGCTCGGGTTCGAGCTCATCTAGTAATTCCATAGCTCTGATCTTCGGTGCACCGGAGACCGTCCCTGCCGGGAAGCAAGCTTCCAAAGCATCGAAGGCGTCCGTGTCCTTACGAAGTTTCGAAGTGACCGTGGAGACTATGTGTTGTACGTGTGAGTACTTTTCAACATCCATAAGCTGGGTGACCTTGACTGAGCCATAGTCGGAGACACGGCCCATGTCGTTGCGATGGAGGTCCACGAGCATGACGTGTTCGGCTCGCTCCTTTGGGTCCATGAGCAACTGCAGCTTTAATTTCTCATCCTCTTCAGGGTCCTCGTCCCTGTGCCTGGTCCCAGCGAGAGGGCGAGTTGTCATAACCCCGCCTTCAAGCCTGACCAGCATCTCTGGGGAAGAGCCGATGATCTTGGTCTCATCGAAATCCAGGAAGTATAGGTACGGAGATGGATTGACGGTGCGAAGAGCACGATACATCTCGAGCTCATCACCCTTGTAGTCGACCTCCAACCGTCTAGAGAGGACTGCCTGAAAGATGTCCCCCGCTGCGATGTTCTCCTTGAGCTGGGTGACCTTGAGCTTGTAATCCTCCTTGCCCATGTTCTCCCTGGTATTGCCGATGGTGAGCTTTCCCCCATCGAATGGTCGCAAGAGGACCTCCCGCAGGTCTAGCTTCTCCCCATGACTGATGTAGAACACCTTGGATGCCAGGTGGTCGAAGATTATGACCTGCGATGGAATGATGAGATGCGTATCTGGTAGACCGAGGTCATCGGTGGTCTTGTTCGGCAGTTTCTCAAAGAACCTCACTATGTCATAGGACATGTAACCGACCATTCCCCCCGAGAACGGGAGGAAGTCCATAGACGGTGCATGGAACCCCTGGAACCTCTGCTTGAGGTACTTGTACGGGTCCTCGACCATGATGGTACTACCGTTACACGTTACGGAGTTTCCCTTGGACGAGATCTCGAACAATGGGTCGAAACCGATGATGGAGTACCTGGCGGTCTTGGATGGACCTTCTACAGACTCTAAAAGAAAGGTCTGGCCTCCGAACTCCGACCTGATGTTGGAGTAGGCAGAAAGGGGGTCCACATGCGGCAGGTCCAGCTGACTGACGTTGGTTCGTAGTTCGCTTCCACTATCTCGAAGCCCATGATCCGGGCAGCCAAAATAGATCCCTTCTTTGCATGTTTACCACGAATTGCTGGTGAACATCGACGTTCTATTTATAGATTTGTCGCTACTTTTTGTCCATTAATGCTCAAAAAACGTGGATTTGGGTTTCGAAAGCGAGCATCTGTTCATTCGGCCAGCAGCCGCTTCGCCTCTTCCAGGTCGGCCTGGATCTGCTGATCGTCAGGGTCCAGCTCCATGGCCATCTCAAGGGCGTCCACGGCCTTCTGGTAATCTCCCATTTCACGATGCGCCAGTGCCTTGAGCTCCCATCCCTTGGGTTCCTCCGGCCCCCACTCCACCATCTGGTCGAAGCACTTCAGCGCCTCGTCCACCTTGCCGATCTCTCCTAGGGTGATGCCCTTGCCCATCATGGCTTGGTAGGACTCGTCCCCCAGCTTGATGGCCTCCTCGAACTTTTCAAGCGCTGCATCGAACTCCTCGTTCTGAGCCATGGCCACACCGATGTAATAATGAGCGTTGGGGTCCTTCGGTTCCATAGCCAGGACCTTCTCGGCGATCTCCCTAGCCTCCTCGAACCTGTTCAATCCCACAAGGGCGTCTGCTTTTACTGTGAGCACTTCCACATCATCGGGCTCTATACCCAAGGCTTCGTCAAGGATCCCGATGGCATGCTGGTACTGCCCATGGTTCGCATATATCTGACCTTTCCTTAGCTTGTAGCTTGGGTCGAAGGGAACCATCGATATCGCCTTGTCTATCGCCTGGATCGCTTGGTTGAACCTCCCTAACCTGTTCTCTGGCAGTGAGATATAGAAGTAGTACTCGGACTCGTCCGGAGCAAGTTCTATGGCCTTTTCGAACGCTTCAATTGCCTCGTTGTCCTGCTTCAGCTCCACAAGGACGTTGCCTTTTAGGGACCAGTAATGGGAAACACTGTCGTCTATGGCAATGGCCTCATCTATGACCTGGAGGGCCTGCTGTTTCCAGCCGACATCAAGTAGGCTCACCGCGAACCAGTAGCAGTTCTTGGGGTCTGTCTTATCGGCATAGTATGCCTGCTGGAAGCACTTCTTTGCCTCCTCGAACTCGAAGAGCATCTTGTATTTCAGACCTTTCAGTCGCAGTAGGCTCGTGTTCTTCGGAGAGATCTCCAATGCATTGTCGATGTGCTTGAGAGACTTGTTCATGTCGCCATTGATGTAAGCATCGTTGCTCGCCTTAAGCTCGCACGAGATCGCTTCAAGGTCCTCTGGCGCTCCATCTCCGAGCATTAGCATGTCCCCACCGCAGGCAGGGCAGGAGCCGTCTGGCTCAATGGTCTTGACGTCAAAGCAATCGATGCATACTCCAAATGACATTGGAACCCTCCTTGGATTGGAGGTGTGTGACGGGATAAAGACTATTCGCTATGGCTCGGTAGGAACACATTATCAAGAAGCTGGCGGCCGAGCAGGTGAGTGGGGGCGAGGCACGAGCCAGCGGAAGCCGCGGGTGGGGAGGATCTGGTGGGAGGGGTGTCGTTCCTACCGAGCTTTTCCAGCAGTGAAGGTGTAGCGAATGAAGGACTCCTCAACCTTAACCTTCCGAAGCTTTGACCGCTTCAGATACTTCTTCGCCTCTTCCAGGGAAAGAGTGTGTCCCATCCATGGAATGACGATCTTGAGCCAGGTCCGCTTGATGTCACCCAGCAGCAGGATCCCCCCAGGTTTCAGGATCCGCTCTAGCTCGTTGAGCATTGCAACCTGGTCGTTGACCTCGTGCAAAGTGTTCTGAGTTATGATCACATCAAAGGTGTCATCGTCGTAAGGCATCTTCTCAAGGTTCCCTTCCTCGTACTTGACCTTGACACCTTCTTGCTTTGCAAACTTCCTACCATGCTTCAGAAGTGGCTTGGACAGGTCCATCCCTACGACCTCTGCCTTAGAAAAACGCTTTGCAAGGACAACTGCTGTCTGGCCAGGTCCACATCCAGCATCAAGGACCTTCCCTTTCTTGAAGCCCATGGCCTTGAGCTGGTCTGCAAGCTCGTTGCCGCGCTTGATGTTGCGCTTGTTGGTACGCATGGCATAGGAGGCCGCGAACTTGGGGTCGTTGAAGTTTCCCACGCTGGGGGAATCGAATCCCCTGGTTTACCTTTATCGGTCCTTGCTGAAAGTTAACTATCGTTAGTTGAGAAAAAGGACTGGCTTAACGCTCGTTAACGCATCTTTTTTAGAAAAAGCATATAAGTGAGTTGTTTATTAACGGCGTTTACGGAGGCTTGACATGACAAGATTAGCATTCCCTACGGACAAGCCCGGTGGCCTGAACGTTCCCTGCAGTGGTCACTTCGGTCACTGCGAGGTCTTCACCCTGGTGGACGTCGAGGACGGCAAGATCACCAATACCGAGGTAGTGGAGAATCCGCCCCACCAACATGCAGGCTGCATGGCCGTTGTGGGTACTCTCCAAGGTCACAATGTCGATGCTCTGGTGGTAGGTGGGATCGGGATGAGGCCATACATGGGCCTAAAGCAGGTCGGCATCACGGTGTATAGGGGCAGAGGAGAGACGGTCCAGAACCTTGTTGACCAGTTCATCGCTGGTACCCTGCCAGACGCTGGCGAGGATGTTATCTGCGGCCACAGCAAGGGTGAGGGCGGCTGCCACGGCCACCATTAAATATCGACTTCACGTTCAAGGTCCATGCAGACCGTCGACGATGCAACACAGCTTATCGGCAAGACCCCGCTTCTAAAGCTGAACCGCCTTTTCCCTGGCTCCAATGTCTATGCGAAACTGGAGCTTTCCAACCTGATGTCCGTAAAGGACAGACCCGTCTTCTCCATGATAACCCAGGGGATGAAAGAGGGGAAGATCGGTCCGGACACCGAGGTGGTCGAGGCCTCGTCTGGTAACACCGCCATCGCCATAGCACTGTTGGGGGCGATCATGGGGTTCAAGGTCAGGATCTACATGTCCGAGCTTGCCTCGGTCGAGCGTAGGCAGATCATAATGGCCTATGGGGCTAAGGTGGTCATCACCCCCGGAGCTGAGCACACCAAGGGTGCACGCAAGCGGGCAATGGCCTACTGTGATGCTAATCCTGGCAAGGCCCTGTTCCTGAACCAGCATGGCAACCCGTACAACGGTCGTGCGCATTACACGACCACCGGACCAGAGCTGTGGGAGCAGACCGATGGGAAGATCGATGTCATGGTCATCGGACTTGGAACGTCAGGGACTTTCGACGGTCTTTCGACGTTCCTCAAGGAGAAGGACCCGAACATCCATATCGTCTGTTTCGAGCCTGAGTCCAGCCCGGTATACTCTGGGGGAGAGCAGGGAAAGCACAAGCTCATCGGTATCGGTCCAGGCTTCGTCACAGACAACTTCAAGCGTTCCGAGCAGAACAAGGACGAGCTGTTGCTGGTCCCGGACGAGGCGGCCTACGAGATGGCTCGAAAGATCGCCACAAAGGAAGGGTTGTTGGTGGGGGTGACCTCCGGTGGAGCGGCATGGGTCTGCGAGCAGTTACTGAAGCGTGATGACATGAAGGACAAGACCATCTGCTGCTTGTTCTACGACACAGGGGAGAGGTACCTGACGACACCAGGTCTGTTCCCTGCTGACGCTGTTGAGTTCGAAGACTAACAAAAACGTTATTACAATCTGCCGAGGATATGGTGATGATGGACCGTCGGATACTTCTGGGTGCAGCAGCTGTTGTTTGCATCACAGCTCTACTTCTTTCAGGGTGTGTCAACCCACTGGATGGCCTACCCAAGTTCGAGGAGGTCGACTCCGACGGTGACGGTATTCCCGACGCCATCGACGATTTCCCGTTCATTTACGACTGGGGATTGAACCTCACATACCTTGATGATACCCAGGAGTCCGAGATGGAGTGGCGTGTCAAGATAAGCTCGACCACGGATTATGGAGTTCTCATCGTCGACAACACGGGCGTCAAGAACGATGAGATCCAGCTAATGGTGGCATCCCAGCCTGAAGGTTGGTCTGTCTCCATCGAGACAACCCTTGTGGCCCTTGACAACGTGACCCTGGTCCCGGTGGTCGTCCAGTACAATGTCCCTTCAGGTGCGACTGGTGGGCTTGTGACAATCTTGGGTCGTTCGCAGGGTGCGTTCTATGAGACGAACCGATCCATCCATTTGATCTGCGAGGTCGAGAGCACCTCCGGCGAAGTGACCAAGAAGGGCGACAAGTGTTCAGTGGACTACACGCTGTGGGACACGGATGGGAACCAGATCGATTCCGGGACCCTTCCAGCAACGGCCGGGGAGAGGTATGTCGGTCCACTCGAGAACCTTGGTTACATCACGGGATTCTACATGGGCATCCTTGGGATGAAGAAGGCTGGGGGAATTCTCGGGCTCCTTGGGACGGGGGAGACCAAGAAGATCCGGGTGCCTCCGGAACTTGCTTATGGGACCGATCCTGACAAGCATCAGCTGGGTGGGATGGTGTTGATCTTCCAGATCGTGCTGCGGAGTTCTACGTGAGGGGAGTGACCTCGTATGGGCAAAGATGTCTCAAAATTGATGAAAGATCTCGAAAGCAAGGAGTATTACATAAGACGAAATGCTGCACAGGATCTTGGGGACATCAAAGAAAAGACAGCTGTATCGAAGCTCATCGAACTTCTCAAAGATGATAGCGAAGAGGTTCGTTCCTACGCTGCGGAAGCGCTTGGGAAGATAAAAGATAAAAGATCCATCTTACCACTCATCGAGGCTCTCAAGGTCAACTGGAACGAAGGCTTTGACGAGATATGGCCAGGTGGCGAGATATCTCGGTCCGTAGGAGGCGATTTCATCGTCCCGGCCCTTCAGCAGTTCAAGATAGAAGACCTCAAGGACCATCTTCTTGAGCTCATGGTGTGCGATGAGTTCCACATCCAACACGATGCAAGGAAGGTACTGGAAGCTGTGGGTGATAGCACCGTTGTCGAGGAGCTCATAGAGATAAGAGATAACCACAAGGACCATGAAACAAGAAGAGTTGCGCATTTGGCACTCACGAACATGGATAGAGACAGGTTCTCACCCAAGGTCCAGAGCTTCGAGGATGTGGTTGAGATCTGGGAACGGAACCTGGATAGGGATAGAGGAATCGAAGCCTATGAATGGCTGGAAGAGAACGGTCAAGGGTTAGAAGAGGAGCTGCTCGAGTTACTGGTCAACAAGAGCGGAAATGTAAAGGTCGAAGCTGGGTACGCCCTTGCTCGATTGAAGGACAAGAGGGCCTTACCATATGTTATTGAGATCTTCAAGCGATCAGAGAGGAACTCTACAGAGCTACATCTATCAGCAGGTGCTATTGAGCTAATAGGTGATGACTCTGCAATACCCGATGTCATAGAGGTATTGAACAATGGTCCCGACATGACGCACAGGTCATATGCTGCCAAGGTCCTCGGTGAACTTGGAGGGGATGATGCATTGTCTGCTCTGATAGATGCTCTGGGCCATTATGGTAGTTACGTTGATAAGGACATAGCAAGAGCGATCGGTAGCATCGCTGATGAGAGAGCGGTCGAACCGTTGATGGAATTGCTCGACGACGCAAAGGATGACGATCTCCGCTTATCGATAGTTTGTGCGTTGGGAAACATTGGAACCCCCGAGGTGGTCCCTGTGATGAGAGAGGGGTTGAATGATAAGTACCGATACATCAGGGACCGCTCTAGGGAGTTCCTTCAGAAGATGGGTGAGTCCGTAGACGATCAATGACCCATCGCAACCATAATCTATCTCCTGCCTGTTGTATCCCCAATGAAGAAGGGTGGTCGCTACACAACCCTCCCACTGTCGGAGGCCCTACTTGTTACCAAGGACGGATACGTCCCCAGACCACACAATAGGACCGAGCTCATCCCCCGATGGAAGAAGGAAGTTCAGCTTGCGTTCTTCCTCTTCATCATGGCCCTGGCCGTCGGCATCGTCATGATCGGGCTCGGTTTCTACCTCGGTGTCCCCTCTGACACCAACGGCGTCCTGGCCCTGATGTTCGGAGCAGCTTTTTGCCTTCCTGCCAGCGTCATTTTGGGATTGATAGCCCTTCGTAAATGGAACCTGTACAACACCCACTTCGCCCTGGTCCTCTTCGAGCATGGCTTCTTCACAGGCGAGGCCGGCAAGGAGGATGTCAAGCAGGGCAAGGTTCCCTTCACGCCATGGAGCGATGTCATGAGCGTGACATGCACCGACGAGTTCGAGATCCAGACCGAGATCTACGGGAATAAAGGCAAGCTCGAGGAGTTCCTGAGGTCCGAGTCAGCTGTGCACCTTTTCAACGTTCGGTTGAAGAGGGAGAACAGGTCCATGAAGGTGATGCTGACCAAGGACCAGGGGAAGGCTGCCAGGCTGTTCGTCGAGCTGGTGCCGGGTGGGTGCTCGCATGGGGTGGAGGCCGTGGCGGGGACGCTCAAGGTGAATGGGAAGGGTGGGAAGAAAAGATAAACCCCCATCCCATTATACCTCACCAGAGGATTTCAAGTTGAGGACGATAAATAGTAATGAAGCAGTCTTCACGACGAGGAAAGGTGTGATATATACCAAGGATGGAGATAAATCCAAGACCTATGAAGGTAACATCTTCATGAATAAATTGCACCTCAATGGAGTCTTCAGTATTGTTATCGGTATCATCATGTTCCTGATGATGTTTTCATTTATTTTGATACAGGGTGCTTTAACACTGAGGCAAGGAATTCCCTTTACCACAGTTGTTCCTGTTTCTTTCTTGATAATAGGTATAACTGGACTACCACTTAGTTTCTTCATTATTTACGGTCTGATGATCAATCGTCATATGAAAAGAATCATTATCTTCAGAGAATACCCAAATGGCTATTACACTGGTTTCATCCCAAAAGAACATTTTAAACGGAAGATTACAGGGATTGTAAATTGGAATGATATTGAGAAAATTGATTTAAAAGTCACACAACATACAAGTAAGGTTTACCCGAGAAGCATGATATATTTCAATGTCGACACAGAAATCCTCCGAATCAGAATTCTAAGAAAAGATAATGGTGTCGATTACATCAACCTTTCAGAAGATTGGAAGGAAGTTATACTAATATTGGATAATCATGCTTCCCATGCATTCACTTTCAGAGCTAAAGAGCAAGCCTTCGTTCTGAAAAATATTACTATCGACTAGCTCATAGTACCAGCATAGATTTTGAAACCAACAACCCCTAAAGCTTAAGCTCGACAGGATGGTTGGTTGATGGGAATGGTGTAGATAACAATCCTACGTAAATCCAAACCCACAAAAGAAAGGTCAATATGCCCCACAACTAACTGCTAACAGCATGGGGCATATCGATTTATTTTGGTCGTCCGGGTTTGAATTTACACCGGATTGTTGTCCTTAAACTCAGCCATATGCTCAACAAGCGCCCTGACACCCTCAACAGGCATCGCATTGTAGATGGACGCCCTCATGCCACCAACGGTCCGGTATCCCTTGATTCCGACCAGTCCCTTGGCGACACCCTCGGCGATACACTTGGCCTCGAGCTCTGGGGTTGGGAGGTTGAAGGTCACGTTCATCAATGAGCGGGAATCCTTCTCGGCGTGGCCCACATAGTATCCATCGGATGCATCGATGGCATTGTAGAGCATGTTCGCCTTCTCCCTGTTGCGCCTCTCCACTTCCTCGATACCGCCTATCTCCTTCATGTACTCGAGTGCGAGCTTACAGATGTAGATGGGCCAGGCTGGTGGTGTGTTGAACAGCGAGTCCTTATCAGCGTGGGTCTTCCACTTCATCATGGTGGGGGTCTTCTCCTGGTCGACCCTCTCCACGAGGTCCTCACGGACAACGATCATGGTGACGCCTGCTGGGCCAAGGTTCTTCTGGGCACCAGCATAGATGACGCCGAACTGCTTGAAGTCGATCTTCCTGTCCATCAGGTGGGATGACATGTCGCACACCAGTGGGACGTTGGATGGCGGCTTGGGCCAATCAAAGAACTCGGTCCCGTAGATGGTATTGTTACCAGTGATGTGTGCGTAGGCTGCGTTGTCAGAGAACTGGATGTCCTTCGGGATATGCTTGAACTTGTTCTCCTCGGACGAGGCGACGACGTTGACGTCACCGAACAGCTTCCCCTCCTTGATGGCCTTGGTGGACCATACACCGGTGTTGACATACTCCAGTGGTCCGCCGTTCTTCAAGTTGGTTGGGATCATGTAGAACTGTGAGGATGCGCCTCCACCGACGTAGAGGACCTTGTAGTCATCTCCAAGTCCCATGTGCTCGCGAACAAGGGCGATGGCGTCCATGTGGATAGCATCGTAGTCCTTGCTCCTGTGTGAAAGCTCCATCACGGACATTCCTGTGCCGTTGTAATCGAGCATGCTCTCCTGGGCCCTCTCCAAAACCTTTGTTGGAAGGGTCGCAGGTCCTGCGTAGAAGTTAAAAGCTCTCTTTGCCATTTGTACACCTCGCGGGTCAGTTTGGCCCCGTATTGAGGAATGGGGGATAAAAGGCTTAGGTCGGAGGGCCTGGAGTTATGAGTGGAATTTTTGGAAAAATCACAGGTTTTGGGCTTGAACCGTTCTTGAAAAGAAAAAGAGAGGGAAGGGGTCTAGCCCCTTCCCAAGGCGCCGTTGGGAAGCATTCTTCGAGCGGGCGCAACACTCGGGTGCAGTTGTGCGTATAGCACGTAGGTGGTTTGCACTGTTAGCCAGGGGAGTGAAGCCCCCCTTCAGATTACTGAAGGGGGTTCTTACACTCCGGACAAAGGAACCATCCTGTCTGGACGATAGAGCCGCAGTTGGGACAGTTGGTGGACATACTACCATTGGAGTTCTCGTCCACCAGCATGTCCACACCATCCTCGGCCTCTGGGCCAGGGGGAAGCTCCAGGGGTCCTTCGTCGGTCGGGAGGGGTGCTGGCTCTGGCTCGACACCCATAGGCACAGGCTCAGAGGGTTCCATAGGCAGTGGTTCGGCATCCATGGGGATAGGCTCATCCATGGTCGGCTCGGGGCCGAGCTCGCCCTCTACAGGTTCTGGTTCCTCGGGAACAGGTTCAGGTGCAGGTTCTGGGACCGGCTCTTCGGCAGGCTTCTTCCTTGCGACGATCACGATGACCACGATGACCACCACGATGAGGAGGGCAACGATGATCACGGCGACCCACCAGAAGTTGGTGGCAACTGTGGTCAGCTGGTCCTTTTCCTCATCATCTTTCTTCTCTGGGTCTTTGGTCTTGTTCTCCTCAGGCGTTTTATTCTCCTCCGGCTCAGAACCAAGGCCCTCATAAACGAGCATCAGTTCGTACTCGATGGAGAGCTCTCCACCCTTTCCATCAGAGATGGAGAGTGTTATGTCCTTGGTTCCATTGCTCGTGAAGTTATGAGTAGCCTTCATTCCATAGGCTTGGAGACCATAGTCTCCGAAATCCCAGGTGTAGTCCAGTTCGTCACCATCAAGGTCATCAGCACCCTCGAAAGAGAACTCAACGCGGAAGTGTTCTTCCGCTGGGTTCATGTTCTCGTTGAAGAAGCTTGTGACCGAGGCATCTATCTCATTTTCAGTCGTCGGAGCATCATTGACGTTCCTGATCTTCATGGTCCTCTCGACCTTGTCGGTCAGGCCATCACCATCAGTGACAACGAAGCTCACGATGTACTCAACGAAGTCCTCGGTGCCGACAAAGTCCTGGGAGTCCGGCTTGAACCAGAACTCGCCAGAGTCTGCATCAAGGCCATAGTGTGTACCCTTGTCAAGCTCCACGACATCCTCGAACACCGAGTCGATGTCCGTGCTGAAGGTGAGGGAGTCACCGACATCGATGTCAGTTCCAGCAAGGGACAGGTTGAGGTACTCATACTGATCGACAGTGCTTCCGCCGGAGACCACGAGCTGTGGAGCGTCCGGGGAGTTCTCGACGTCCAGGGTCAGGATGACGAAGTCGCCAAGACCATCGGAGTCCTCGATGCTGATGTTGACATCGACGCTGCCGACGTCTGCGTTGGTCGGCATGCAGCTGAAGTTGCCGTTCTCGTCGATGGTTGCACCTGCTGCGTAGGACATGGTCATGACCATTGCTGCATAATCCATGATCTCTCCGATGTCAGAGTCGGACCAGACGATGGTGAGGTTGAGGAACTCATCCTCCACAGCGTCAGCAGAGACCATGTTGTCCACGACATCAATGCTCGTGTCACCGACCATGACGGCCGTGATGACCGGGGAGTCGCCGACACCAAGGAGTATCACAGGGATCTCACAGTGGACATAGGCTCCGTGTGGGTCGCTGCAGTTGAGGGTGATGGTCTCTGTTCCGGTCATGTCCTTTGCCAGATTGAATGTCACGTCGGTGCCGGAAAGCACTGCACTGATGTTCCCTGTGTCGAAGGACGTTCCCCAGACACCATCCTCGTCCATGAGCTGGAAGGACAGGTCCCCGAAGTCGTCGTCATCATCCATGAACAGGTCGCTCATGGCGATGGTGTGAGGTCCGGAGTCCTCCATCCAGTTGCGGGGGGACTCTGCTCCAGCGACCAGGATCGGTCCCTTGTTGTTGTAGATGTCAGGACCGTTAAGCGTCAGCGTCGTCTGTCCAGCCAAGATGCCGTCCGAGAACTGGAAGTAGAAGCCATGGAGGCCATCAGCTAGGTCCTGGAAGTCATATGTGAACTTGTAGGACTTACCATCGGTCGTATCCGTATCTCCAGTATCGTTCTCGGCAGCATTGGCGTGAGTGAGCATGTTGAAGGTCTGCTCATTCGCAGTTCCTGGATCGATGACCAGCATCAATGATGATGGCAGGTCGCCATTCGCATCCATGAACGTCGCGAAGTAGGTGTACTCATCTGCTGTAGATCCCAGATCTGGCGTTACACCGAACTCTGGAAGCTGTGGGGCTACTGGCTCCTCATACTCTTTCACCTCACAGGTGTAGTTGTAGTAGGCATATGGTGCGAGAGTGTCCATGATGACCCAGCTGTAGTAGATCGCACCAGCAGTGTAGGTCGGGTTCATGGTAGCGAGCCACTGTGGACAAATGAACACAAGGTCTGTGAAGACCCGTGCATAGATTCTATCCGTGGTCTCGTTGCCCACGAGCGTCAGGTCCAGGGTATCGAGCTTGAAGCTCTCACCTGAGGTGGTGTTGGTCCAGATGACCGACCACGTGGCCCAGTCCCTGGTGAACCAGAGCGTGTCTGTGGCAGGATCGTGCTGGAAGACCTCCAGGGTCGTCAAGGACCAGAACAGAATGTCCATGTCAGTACCATAGCTTATGGTCTGGGCAACATCCTTGTAAACGGTCATGTTACCGTTGATGTCCTCACGGATATCCCCACCGGTGTCTGCTATGACCTTGCTCGACTCGTTGAACCAGTCGTTCATGTCAAGTAGGCCGTGTACGAACTCACCAGTGGATGGTGAGGAAACTACGGAGGAGTTCATCATGTTCGCGTTTGAGTCGAACACTGGACTTCCACCATATCCGTCTGTCTCGCCGGTGTAGTAGTCATCCCTACCGGTCTTGAAGTAGGACGGGCTGAAGGAGTTCGCACCGGTAGTGACCGTGAATGAGATGTCATACCAGATCCTTGTCTCGCCAGGGTAGGCCGTCATTCCAGGGCCTGTTCCATAGTGGATCCTCTGACCAGCCAGGTCGGTGCTCATGTTGATGGGGAACACCCAGACATAGAAGTGTCCGTCATATGGTGCTATGAAGTCGATACTGGTGTACCAGTATCCTGAAGCATCCCTCCAGTTGGAGATGTAATCATCCCAGTAGACACCGGTCGGGTGATCCATGGAGGTATGGTGTAGTAACCTCTCTGCAAGCTGTCCGCCGGAGTATCCGGTGAGAAGCTGTACACCGACACCCATCTGGTCCCAGGATGACTGGGTGTAGTAATTTGCGTAGACCGTGATGTTGATGTGGTCTGCAGTACCGGTCCCAACCCCCTCGTTGAGATGGACCTTGTAGAAATCGTGGTCCTTGTACCAGGAACCATACTGTGGGTTCTTTTCATCAGCTGCCCAGGCAGCGTCGAGCTGACAGTCCGTGTAGGAATCGCCATGATCGACAAGCTCTGCTTCGGTAGCGTTGTTGTTGTACGGGTCAGACCCTGCACCGGCGTCTGGCTCGGTATGGGTCGCCTTCATCTTCGGGGAGCTCTTGAACTCTGTCACGACCGTGCGGTCCACATCCTCAAATGGACGCACTTGCTCGAGATCCTTGAGCTCTGTGACCTCTCCCGCCCCTACGAACTCATTTACTTTTTCTATTAAACTAGAGTCTAGAACTGGTTGTTCCTCGCTCATTACGGGCTCTGGGGAACTTGGATCCATCAACCCTACCATCGGGCTTTCCTCCGCCGTTGCAGCCAGGGAAAGGACCGAGGCGAGCAGAAGGACCGCAAGCACCCCGCATGTGATCAAACCTCTCGTTCTCATTTTTTTCACCTCTGTTCGCCGTGACAACGTAATGCGACGGACGCATCCTGTGCCATCGACCACAAGTAAAAATTCGACTGCACAAATATAAGCCTGCCATGCACAAAATCATGACAGTGGTCAAAGAAAATGACGCATATGTCATTTGGTAAAAAATATATGTTATCTGTAGAAAAATTTCAGTAAAAATGTCTGACTGGATATAATAGAAATCACTGCAGCCTTTCAACATGTCAATGACATATTCACGGATATGATTACGCAAAGCTGCGGCAACAGGTGTTTAAGGGTAGATATGTCATAAAAATGTCATTTGCGTCATCGACATACGTTGAAATACACTGCCACAACGGTTATATGAGTCATTTACCTGCCCTTTGCATGGACTTCATACTCGGAGTTACAGGAGCCTCGGGGGCCATCTATGCCCAAAGGCTCATCGAGGTCGTTTCAAGCGTCGACTACGTCAATGTCCATCTTGTTGGTTCCACAAGCGGTATAATGGTCACAGAGACCGAGCTGGGCGATGGAGCATGGGATGAGATGTGTGAAAAGTCCCACGCGGTCTATGACAACGGTGATCTCGCAGCCCCCATCGCATCCGGCAGCGTTGATATCGACTCGATGGTCATTTTACCGTGCTCCATGAACACTGTCGGCAAGATCAACTCCTCCATCGCAGACAATCTCATCACCCGAGCCGCCTCGGTCACACTTAAGGA
>JANQNL010000155.1 GCA_028279585.1 Thermoplasmatota archaeon | reverse complement strand
GACAGTGCGCGCTTTGGACCTATCTCGATGAAGACCCTGACGCCGTCCTTGTACATCGTCTCCACCTCTGTGTGGTACTCCACTGCAGAGGAGATCTGTTTCTCAAGGAGGTCGCGGATCTCTGTCATGGCCTTCTTGGACTTACCCCTCGGATAATATCCACCGGTCACATTGGAGAGGATGTCTATCTGTGGTGGCTTCAGGTCAGCCTTGTCGAGGAACTCACGCAGAGGTCCCTCGGCTGGAGCCACGATCTCTGAATGGAACGCTGCAGACACAGGAAGGAAGATGGTCTGGATGTCCAGCTCATTGAACTTCTCCACAGCTTCCTCGACACCTGCCGAGGAGCCGGAGATAACTGTCTGGGAGAAGCAGTTCTTGTTCGCAGCGATAACATAGTTATCGCACTTCTTCAGGACCTTCTCGACGTCCTTTGCACCGGCGGAGATGGATGCCATCTTACCGATGTCAGGGACCTTCTCCCTGATGTTGGCCATCTCTCGGCCTCTTGCGGAGACCACAACAAGACAATCCTTGAAGTTCATGATGCCGGATGAGACCAACGCTGCATACTCACCGAGCGAGTGGCCGATGACCACGTCTGGTCTGATGCCGTAGAGGGCCATTAGCTGGTCGAGGGCCGCGTCAGCGGTCATCATCGCAGGCTGTGTATACTCTGTCTGCATGAGCTCCTTGGCATACTCCTTGTACTGCTCCTTGGAGAACGGCGGCATCTTGAAGATGAGGTCTGTCAGAGGCCTGTTGATGTACTCCATGAGGATCTCATCAGCCTCGTCGAATGTCTTCTGGACTATGTTGTACCTCTCCTTCATGTCAGCAAGCATGTTGATGTACTGGGAACCCTGGCCAGGGAAGAGGAAGCCAAGCTTTGCCTTCTTCTTCTTCTTCAGCCCAGAGCCGTAGAAGACCCCCTGGTTGGAGTACATCTTGGCAAGGTCCGGGTTCTCGATAAGCTTTGGTGCCTTCTCGATCTTGGCAAGCAGGTCGGCCTTGTCCTTTGCGGCAATGGCCAGCTTGCAGTCTGCACCTTTGGACTTGGTGTTCCACTCGTAGGCAAGGTCCTTGACACGAAGACCGTCGTATGGAAGGTCGCCAAGTCTTGCAGCATCCTTCTTCAGGTCCTCGAGCTTCTCAAGGACCTCCTTGTCGTTCTTTCCAGCAACGATAAACACATCGGACTCTGCAGGGCCCATGAACATCTGGTAGCCCTGGAACATGGTCTCGTCAAAGACCGGATGACCTGGCTGTGCGCCCATCTTCGGGACGACCTCTGGTTCCTTGGTGGTTGCACCACCCTCCATCGCCTTGGCCTCGATCTTTCCTTCGAGCAATCCCTTGTGGAACTCTGGAATGAACTCTTCGACAACCATGTGGAAGTTGGTCCCACCGAAGCCGAAGGATGAGATGCCGGCCCTGCGGGGAAGGCCATCTACTCCCTTATCCCACTTGACTGGCTCTTTATTGCACATAAGTGGAGAGGAGATGATATCGAAGTTCGGGTTCGGGGTCTCATAGTTGACAAGTGGCGGGATCATCTTGTTCTTGAACATCAAGGATACCTTGATCATCGAAGCTGCTGAAGCCCCGGACTTCAAGTGGCCTATGTTCGCCTTGACAGAGCCAAGATAGACAGTGTCCTTCTTCGCTCCCGCCTCTGTCCAGATATCGATGAGCTTCTGTCCCTCCACAGCGTCACCGACGACCGTGGATGTTCCATGGCTCTCAACATATCCCACTGTATCCAGAGGTATGCCAGCATCTTCGTATGCACGCTTGATGGCCAGGACCTGACCTATCGGATTTGGTGCTGTGATGCCTTTTCCCTTTCCATCGGAAGAACCGCCAAAGCCCCTGATGACACAGTAGATGTTGTCATTGTCACGAACGGCGTCTGAAAGCCTCTTTAGGAGGAAGATGCCGCATCCTTCGCCCATGACGAAGCCTGATGCCCTTGCATCGAACGGACATGTGATGGTTGCTGAAAGCGCCCCGATCTTACAGAACTGAACGTATGTCGATGGGTTCATGGAGTCGTCCGCAGCTCCGGTCACAGCCATGTCGCACTCATGGGCCAGGAGTGCTCTGACCGCAGAATGGAAAGCTGCTAAAGAGGATGCACATGCAGCGTCAGTTGCATAGGACATACCCTTGAAGTCGAACTTGTTGCAGATCCTGCCTGGGACGAGGTTGGATAGTGCTCCAGGCATGGAATCCTCAGTGATCTCCGGGATATGGCCTAGTGAGGCCTGTCTCGTGGTCTCCATGATGGTATCCATGTGTGCCTGGGAGATACCGAGCTCCGCGGCCTTGTCCCTGG
>JANQNL010000134.1 GCA_028279585.1 Thermoplasmatota archaeon | reverse complement strand
GCTCAACTCCATCATCATCCATCTCAATAAATTCTACGGGTATGATCGAATGGACACCATCCTCTGTTGGGTCCTATGCAATAAATCTTAGTGCAAGTGACGGCAACGTAACTCTATATCATGAATTTACTCTTGAGGTCGTTCGAAGCATCACAAATTCAGCACCAACTTCTACCCTCGCAACCCCACTGAATAATTCTGTGGTCGAAATTTTAAATCCGTCATTATCATGGACAATACTTGACGAAGACGGTGATAATATCACAGTGGATGTTTATCTAGGAACTAACCTCATGGATGTGTCCACACTGTCAAGTACTACAAGGATTGCTCATAACCATAATACGACCTATATAATCCCCTCTCCAGCCCTAACCGCATCTACTACCTATTACTGGACTGTGATCCCCTCTGATGGTATTGATACTGGTGTTTGTCTCTCTAGTGTATGGAAGTTTACAGTTTCCGACACGGCAATTATAAACAACCCACCTTATTTCACATCAACGCCAGGTTTATCAGCAATTGTAGATATTGAGTGGAGCTATATTCCGATTGCTTCTGACGATGATGGCGATCCTATCAGTATGACTCTATCCATTGGTCCATCTGGTATGATGTTTGATGAGACAACATTGACATGGATTCCAACCAACGAGCAGAGTGGAGACCACATCGTTAAAATTAATGCTTCTGATGGAAAGGTGACGGTATCGCAAGAATTTACCTTGTCAGTTACACTCGATTTTGTTAATTCACCACCAGTTTCCACACTAAAAACCCCAATCGATGGTAGCACCGTCGATGTTCTTAATCCAGTATTAACTTGGGATACGATGGATGTCGATGGCCATAATGTTTCGGTTGATGTATTTCTTTCTCCAGATCTAGCTTCGGTATCTTCAAACAATGCTTCAACAAAGATCGGAGAAGATATCCACGAAGGATATCTTGTTTCACCATCAGAACTCATTAAGGGTTCTACATACTACTGGGTTGTCATTCCCACAGACGGTTTCGATGTTGGTTCGTGTTCTTCTGGGATCTGGTCATTCGATATATCTGATACTGCTACAACAAATTCCCCTCCAGTGTTCACATCTTCACCAGAACTGATGGCTACCGTAGGTATAGAATGGAGTTACACACCAGTCGCCTCTGATGATGATGGCGATTCATTGACGATTTCATTCATTTCAGGCCCAACAGGTATGGATTTTGATGGAACGATACTAACCTGGACACCACTATCGAACCAGATTGGGGATCATCAGGTGAAGCTAGAACTATCAGACGGTAAGGTGACCATACCTGAAATATTCACTCTCACTGCGTCTAACCAAGGCATCACGAACAATCCACCAACCATCGAATTAATTCTTGACCAAACCATCATAGTTGGTGAAACACTTTCATTACAGGTTGTAGCTGATGATTCCGATGGGGATACACTACAATTTTCAATAGATAATGGACCAAATGGCCTCACAATTGATGGATATGGTAAGATCCTTTGGACACCAACAAAGGACGATATCGGAACTAACACTGTAATCGTGATGGTATCTGATGGAGATCTTAATACAACCAGATCGTTCACTGTTACCGTCCAGGATAAAGGAGGTAGTGGAGGTGAAGATATCTCTCCGTTGGCTATTGGTGGTATCATTGGTCTTATCGTGATATTACTACTTTTGATCGCTGCTATTATTGCGGCAGTTATTATTCTTACTAGAAAGAAGGAACCGGCGCTTGAAGTGCACGAGGCTGAGGAGATGCTCGTTGAAGACGATCAGATGGCGAAAGAAAAAGAAAAGGACATCAGTGAATCATCTGATGATGTTGTTCAGAAGATTGCCCCATCCTCAAAGCTACAAGAAGTTGAGTCCGAAGATAGAGCTCCAGAACAGCTTGAAACAACGGAGTCTGGGATTCATGATCATGAGGAGCAGTCAGAATTAAGCAGCCAGTTTAAACCAGAGACGATACTGGAAGAGGATTCCCCCACATCTGATGATGTTGATCTTGATGATCTTACAGAAATGGAGGGTGATGTCGAAGGAACAGACATGGTAGATGATTCTGAACAAGGGGAAATAGAATCAGCCGACCTATCCGATATCGAAGACGAGGATCTGTTTGGTGATATTTGAGTCTGTTATCATGAGGAGAACCGATGAGGTGCAACCTGGGCCCGGTGACGGCTCGCGCCCCTTCCCCGCTCAACAGACTGCATGATTGATGTATCTTCATGCACTTATGATCACTGTGATCTTTGTACACTCAATGTACCCTTCTAAGGGAAAGCATTATTACTCTGGTCCCAGGTTACCGCCCGTCCAAAGGAGGAACGTCCATGGAGATAGACCCCTGGTCATCCGCCCAATACGAGGATTACGCAAGGCTGCGAGACGAGTTCGGTATCGAAGAGTTCGACCCTACAGGACTGCCTGACCCTTCCCCCATCTATAGACGAGGGATCGTGTTCGGCCAGCGTGGGTTCGATGCGATCAAGCTTGCCATCATGCAGAAGAAACCGTTCACCATCCTCACAGGCCTCATGCCATCCGGCCGGATGCATCTTGGCCACAAGATGGTCATCGACCAGGTCAGGTACTACCAGGACCACGGGGCGAATGTCGTCCTGGCCGTGGCGGATATCGAGTCCTACGCAACCAGGAACATGCCCCTGGAGACCGCAGAGAAGCTCGCTATCGAGGAGTATCTCATCAACTACATCGCCATGGGCCTCAAGGAGGACAAGTGTCAGGTGTACTTCCAGTCCAAGAGGTCCCTTGTCAAGGACCTTGCCTTCTTGCTTGGCAAGAAGCTCAACTGGTCCACCATCAAGGCCATCTATGGCTTCGAGGACTCCACCAACATGTCCCACATCCTGTCACCACTGATACAGGCTGGCGACATCCTCCATCCACAGCATGCTGATATGTTCGGCCCGACCCCACTTCTGGTGCCTGTCGGTGTCGACCAGGACCCACACATGCGCCTGTGCCGTGACATAGCAGCTTCCCACAGGCTCATGAACGTCACCCACACCAAGGACGACCGCATAGGCGTCTTTGTCAAGGGTGAGGACGACGTGGAGAAGCTTTTGAACATGGCCAAGGAGGCCTTGTCGAAGACCGGGTTCCTGGATTTCGAGCTCAACGTTGGATACAAGGCGTTGTATGTCCCCGGAGCTGCAGAGTCCGACATGCCTACGATCGAGGAGGTCCTGATCAACCTGGAAAAGGAGATCAATCCGCTGACCTTCTTCCTTCCATCATCTTCATATCACAGGTTCATGACAGGCCTGGACGGAGGCAAGATGTCCTCCTCCAAGCCTAACACGGCCATCTTCCTCACCGACGAGCCAGATGATGCTCGCAAGAAGGTCATGCGCGCCATAACAGGTGGGGGAATGACCGTGGAAGAGCACAAAGCCAATGGCGGAAAGCCTGACCAGTGCACGATCTTCGAGATGTTCCTGTATCACCTTTCAGACGATGACGAGGAACTGGTAGAGATCCAGAACACCTGCAAGGCAGGCGAGCGCATGTGCGGTCACTGCAAGCGTGAGTGCGCGGACAGGCTCGAGGTCTTCCTCAAGGATCTTGCCGAGAAGCGCGAGGACGCCAGGCTTCGTGTTGAGCGATACATCAGGTACGATTGAGGCTCTAAAATGGAAAAGGACGCGTTCAACGACTACGACGACCACATCTTGGTATCTCCATACAATTTCATGGGAGACCAGCGCAAGATAGAGCAAGAGGTCGTCATTTACGATACAACCCTACGCGATGGGGAGCAGAGTCCCGGCGTCAGCTTCACAGAGGAGCAGAAGGTGGATATCGCCCACGCGTTGGATGAGATCCATGTCCACCAGATAGAGGCTGGTTTTCCAGCAGTGTCCGAACAGGAACGCAGAACGGTCAAGCGCATCGCCAACTCCGGTCTTGACGCAAAGGTCCTGGTCCTTACTAGGCTTCTGACCAAGGAGGTCGACATGGCCGTGGACTGCGACGTTGACATGATCCTGTTGTTCTTCGGTTCCTCGGACATCCATCTCAAGCACAAGTTCCGAAATTGCTACGACCACATCGAGGAGTGCATCACCAACGTGGTTGAATACGGCAAGGACCACGGCCTGACCGTTTCCTTCTCCACGGAGGATTCGACCCGGACCAGGCCCGAGACACTTCGTATGTTCAACCAGTCCGCCCTCGAGGCAGGTGCGGACAGGATCGGTCTCACAGACACCGTCGGATGCGCTCATCCTGATGCAATGGTCCGCATGGTCAAGGACCTTAAGACCTACTGTGACAAGCCTATCTCTGTGCATCTCCACAACGACTACGGCCTCGCGGTCGCAAACGCTTTGGAGTCGGTGTGCGCAGGTGCTGACGCTATCGCGACCACCGTCAACGGTATCGGCGAGCGCGCAGGCAATGTCCCTCTTGAGGAGTTCGTCACTGCCTCGAAGTACTTGCTCCACTTGGACATGGGTGTCGACACCACCGGATTCTACAAGCTCTCCCAGAAGGTCGCAGACTATTCAGGGATAGCCTTGCAGCCCCACAAACCGCTTGTTGGGAAGAACGTGTTCAGCCACGAGTCCGGCATCCATGTCGCAGCCGTTCTAGAGCATTCCACGACGTACGAGTCCATCCCTCCAGAGGTCGTTGGGAACCACCGCCGGCTCATCCTTGGTAAACATACTGGCAAGGCCATCATCGAGAAAAGGATCAAGGAGAACGGGCTGGAGCTCACACCAGACCAGATCGACATAATCCTCACTGAAGTGAAGGTCCTTGGAGAGTACAAGGGCTCTGTGAGCGACGAGGAGTTCTGGACCATTGTCAAGATGGTGAAGAATTAAATATCATCATTGTTATATAAGTTCATATAACAAAGGTGATAGTAACGTCATCAACTCAAAAAGTAATCCACTACCCCCGACTAGACACGATCCTGATGGTCGAGGAGTTCATAAAAGAGCATAGCGGAGAGTTCAAAAAGCGTGCTTTGTGGGAGAATCTTCCGAAAAGGATGATGTACCAGACATATTCTGTCATCATTGAATATCTAATAGATTCAGGAAAGATTTCCGTTGATACCAGATCACATATATGCTGGATCTGGAATCCAAACCTTGTCAGGCGATATATGGATGATGATTCCCTGACAATAAGGGACGGATGAGGTAGTTTGAGGTCAAGGGTCGTTTTTGCTGATGAGAAGGTGAAAAGAGCATTCGAGAAGCTTGAGGGATCAAAGACCGAGGATGAGAAACTCCTCAAGTGGTTGAACAGAGCTTTCGATGATCTTCAAGATGATGCATTCTGTGGGATCCAGGTCCCAAAGAAGCAGATACCACAAGAATATCTGAAGAGCTATGAGATAGATAATCTATGGAAATACAATCTACCGAACGCTTGGAGATTGATGTATTCAGTTGCTCGAGACGAAGTGATAATCATCTCGATAGTTCTTGAATGGCTTCCACACAAAGAATACGAGAGAAGGTTCGGTTACTGATCCTCTTTCTTCTCCTTCCCCATCATTCTTTCCTTTTGTATCGCCTTGAGCATGCGCCAGGTCTCCATCTTGTCCATGTCCGTAACGTCACGGCCTAGGTTCTGGCTCAACCTGCGCTGTGTGAAATCCCCTTTCTCTTGGTCGATCGATACGGCTTCGCGGACAGGGTCGGAGACCGTGGATACGTCTTTCTCCATCTGCTCCAGGTCGCCCTCGACCTTCTGTTTCTCAAGCTCCTCACGTCGCTTCTGCTCAACGTATCGCTGACGGGCAGTGCGCCTGGATTCGGGGGTTGTCTCCACCTTGGTCATCGAAGGGCTATCAAGTGTAAGGAAAGATAAGATTTACGCACTATTTTCCCTAGCTAAAAGATGGAGAACCGATCATCGTCCTAGAGTAAACATCCACACAAAGTCCAGAAACGGGAAGAGCGGTCGTCCCATCAGATAGCCACTGCATGTACTCGGCTGCTGGGACGATTCTTTAATGGATGTTTCTGGACTTTGCTTAGGCTGTTTATCCCGCCATCCTCTCTCTGATTGTTTTCTCTGTGTCCAACTTCCCCGAGTACCTCACAGGCACCACCGAGGACACCATGACGAAGGCAAGTCCTGCAAAGAACGTTGCGATGGTCGCATACATCACAAAGACCACTGGGAAGTAGAACAGGACCTCTGCCATGAGGATTGCAAAGATCCAAGCGAACAGGTAGGCACACGGAACACCCACAGCCGCCGAGACTATCCCAAGAACGCTCATCTCGACCATGAGGCTCTTGATCACGTTGATACGCTTGACCCCCAGCGTGTCCAGGGTTGCGAACTCTACGTCCCTCTCCATCGTTGAGAGGATCACAGCAGAACCAGACACGACGAACGTGATGATCAGGGACAGACCGAAGAACATCAGGAGCATGGAGTTCGCAGTGTCAAGCAACTCGTTCATTGCAGCAACGACATCCTCTTTCACAGCCACCTTGGTGATCAGTGGATTGGCCCGAAGCTCCTTGGCAAGGTCTGCATGCTGGTCCTTGTCATCGACCTTCATGTACACCCCTGTGGAGTTCTCCTCAGGGAAGAACATGTTCAGGTTGGATGGAGAGGTGTATAGCACTACGAGGATAACCTCGTAGACGACCCCCGTGACCTTCATCTGGGTCGTGGTCATACCTATGGAAATGGTTATGGTATCCCCAACTCCAGCTCCGATCTCGTCTGCCATCCGATTACTGATTAGTGCACCTGATAGGTCCATCTTACCACTTTCGAAATTGAAGTTCTTGACCGAGTCCAGGTCTTCGCCTGCCATTATCACAGCACCCGTGTCCTTGGAACCTTTAGAGATGGTCCCGCCTAAGCTGGTATAAGGAACGTATTCGTCAACAGTGAAGTTCTCAAGCGCCAAGGTCGCCTCGACGCTGTCGGTGTCCACAGGTGCGAAGAAATCTGCACGGAGGTCCCAGTCCTCGGACTTGATGCTATCCTCCATGTATCCCCAAGCTGAACCGGTCATCACCAACCAGGACCCAGCCACACCGATGGTCATACCAATGACCATGATGGTGATACCCGTCCTCAATGGGTTCCTGGTGGTGTTCCGGATCCCCATCATCGTGCTTCTGGACAGATGCTGGCTGCCGAAGCGGAACGTGTGGATCTTTGATCTGGGCTTGTAATCGAGGGCGGCTCTAACGGTGGTCCTGGTGACCAATACCACAGGGATACCAACAGATATCATGACGGAACCGAACACGAACGCCAGACCAAGAATGAAAGCAAGTGGATTAAGAGGATAATGGACAGGGAACGACCCCAACATGTCGACGGTCATAGCGACTATGCCGATGGTGAAGAGGAAACCGAACACCGAACCCAGGAGGAATCCGATGGTAGACAGAAGTACACCCATGGTCAGATAGGCTTGTGTGATCCGAGCCTGGGAGTAGCCCAGAGACATGAGGACCCCGATGTACTTCGAGTCGTTCATGACCAACCTGTACATTGTCATGAAGATCGATATGAACCCTACGAGCATGAAGACCACAGAGAACATCGGGAACATGTACCGCATCTTGTCCACACCAATCTTGAGTATCCTCACCGTGGTCGTATCCTTCTGGTAGGTAACTGACTTGACACCTAGACTTGACAGAGCAGTCTCGACATCATCCCCGTCCTGACCATCCAGAAGGAGGTTGACCTCATTGACACCAGGCCCGACAAGATTCTCCAGGTACTCCAGATGAACAAAGACTATGACGATGTTCCCCGGCATAGGTACAGAGGATTCGGCCATATAACCTGCAGCTGCGAATTCTGGCGTCCTGACAGTTCCTGTGATGCTGATGTTGATGGTCTGTCCCGATATCATGAAGCTTGCGGTCTTTCCAACTCCTGCTCCGATCGCTTCAGACCCAGCAATGACGATCCCTTCACCAGGACCTGAGAACAACTCTCCCCCAGCCTTTTCCATGATGTTCATGTCCTTTCTGGTGGGGTCCTCAATCCCTATCATTCGGGCGACATAGACCTCTCCCTCGTAGGAGTAGGAACCCATCAGGCTCAGTCTGGAATTGTAGGTATCTATCCCTTCCGAGGCCATGATGCGGTCTACGTCCGAGGCGTTGACCTGTTCTGTGAACTCGATGAACATATCAGGCATCTTGGCATCGTCCACGAACCTCTGGGTACTGTAGTCCAGCACGTCAGCTGTATACAAGCCGGAAATGAACATGGCCGCCGCTACGGCCACCACAAAAGCGATGCCGATGGTCCGGACCTTCATCTTCCAGACCTTGCGAAGTACCATCTTCTCTATTGCTGCCAAGTCATCACCTCAGGAATCAAGATGAAGTCTACCACGGCGAAGGATCAGCGTCCTGTCGACATACTGCTTCAACCGTGTGTTGTGAGAAACTATGAGGAACGTTGTCCCGAGCTCATGCTGTAGTGTGTTCATAAGCTTCATGACTTTTTTCTCCCTCTCCTCGTCGAGGTTGCCAGTGGGCTCGTCAGCAAGTATGATGTCAGGCTCTTTCGCCAATGCCCTTGCGACCGCAACCCTCTGCTGCTCTCCCCCGGAAAGCTCCTGGGGAAAGTTGTTGAGCTTGTCACCCAGACCCACAAGCTCCAGGTACTTCACCGCCCGCTTGCGGATCTCCTTCTTGTTCTTCATGGTGGTCTCAAGACCGAGCTCCACGTTCTCTATGGCTGTAAGTGTAGGGATGAGGTTGTAGAACTGGAAGATGAAACCGACCTTTAGCCTGCGGAACTCGTTGAGCTCCGATTTTCCAAGCTTGAGAAGGTTCATTTTCGAGATGTTGACGGTTCCCTTATCGGCCTTATCGATACCTCCGAGTATGTTCAGGAGGGTGGTCTTTCCGGAACCGGAAGGTCCCATGACCATCACCATCTCTCCCCTCTTCATCTCGAGGTCGAGGTCGTAGAGGACCTTGGTGGTCTCGGAGCCTGAAATGTAGGCCTTATGCACATCCATGAGCTTTACGAGCGGCATGCTTGTCACCTCAATGTTAGGTATATTCATGGAAGTTCTTACTTCTGTTGCCGTACATGTAGGGTTCCTTAAATATCTCGAAGAAAATACCCCTTCATGCGCAAGATGATCATGGACTTCAAACCGGGCAAGATGGTCATGGCCATTCAACACAACATGTTCGAGCATATCGAATACTTCGAGATGCTGGAGATGCTCAGGCTTGACATGGATAAGGGCGTGAAGGTCCTCCTTGGTGAGATCACCCTGAAGGAAGGGTCGACCTTCGAGGATATCAAGTGGCCAAAGAACGTTACGTATACGGTCCTGAAAGAGGATGGTAGAAAGTACATCATCATCTTCACCGGTCGTGCTCCGAACAGAAAGTGGAAGGCGCTGGCAAGCCAGTTCAAGGTGGATGTCATCTGGACAAACCCCACGTTCTGGAAGGGAGATACGATGACATTATCGTGCATTGGTGAGGAGGGGGAGCTGAAGAAGATAAAGAAGGCCATGGGGCTGTTCGGTAAGATCAACAATGTCAGATACCACAAGGCCGTCTACGAAGAGCACAATATACTCTCAGTACTAACCGACAAACAAAAGGAAGTGATCCTTGCTGCGAAGCATAACGGGTACTACGAGTATCCAAGGAAGGCCAACACGCAGGAGATCGCAGACGAGGTCGGCCTCACAAAGGCCACTACTGTCGAGCATCTGCGCAAAGCCGAGGTCAGGTTGATGGCCCATCTTCTTGCAGGATATTGACATATGAATGCAAGATTCTTCCAAAACCCTTATGTCCACCCTATGTAATCCGATACCCAGTGCCGGGGGTTCTTAATGACCGATAACAGCATGATCGCTTTCAGAAAGGCCAATGTCGATGACATCGATGTACTTGTAGAAGCACGCGTCTGGTTCCTCAATGCTTTCTACGACCACCCAGAGGACGACGAGTCCGAGGCTTTGAAGAAGTACATCAAGAGCTATTTCCTGGGAGCCATGTCCGACAATGAGTTCATAGCATACCTGGCCGAAGAGGACGATATCATCATCGGAACCGCTGGTATGGTTGTCTGGCACATCCCTCCGAAGTATGGTCTGGAGACCGGCAAGCAGGGATACATCCTCTTCATGTACACCGTCCCAACTCACAGGGGACGTGGTATCTCTTCAGCTTTGCTTGATGAGCTAATGAAGGAGGCTAAGGACCTCAACATCAAGTATCTCCATCTCCACACGTCCAAGGATGGTCATGGTATATACACCAAGGCCGGTTTCGAACCTGTGGACAGGCAGGAACTGTTCCTTAAGATCTAATGGAAGAATGGATACGATAGTACTACCTTCTACCCACCGATAGGTATGTCCAAAGACCTTGTCCCCCAGGCGTACGAGCTCGCGTTCAGGCTCCATTCATGTTCATTCAGGAAAGGAACGAACATTCCATACATTGTCCACCCAATGGACGTTGCATCCAACCTGATGAAGAGCGAAGCCTCGGACGAACTCATCATCGCAGGTCTGCTCCACGATGTCGTTGAGGACGAGGACTACTCCTTGGACGATATCGAAAAGCAGTTCGGACCTGAGGTCAGACGTCTTGTCGACGGAGCATCGGAGCCAGACGAGATGCGAAAGATCTACAACAAGAAGGGCTCTTGGAAGCAGCGGAAGTCCCATACGGTGGAACGGATCCGCGACGCCGACAGGGATCTCAAGCTCCTTTCTTGCTGCGATAAGCTTTCCAACATCAGGGACATCATCAGGGACTTCAGACGTGAAGGTGAAACCTTCTGGGGCCGCTTCAATGCATCCAAAGAGGACCAGAAGTGGTACTATACATCCATGCTCGAGTCCTTCGCATCCGGTGATGGCATCGAAGACACTATAGCATATCTTGAGTTCTCATGGGCTGTAAAGGAGTTGTTCGGATGAAGGTTGACAAGAAGGCGAACCAGTTCGACCAGCACTTTGCTCTGTTGGTAATTGCACAGGACCAGTGGAAGGAGGCATACAAGGCGAAGCTCGAGGACGGGGTCAAGGCAGCTGTGTTCCATTCCACAGGTCATGATACCTGTGAGGTCTGCTGCTCCTGTCCCATCTGCGCCGCGATCGAGCAGATGTTCGACCCGAACCATCCTGGGGAGTATCAGACCCTTTGCCCAGCCTGCCAGTTCGTCTATGATAAGATGAAGGCACTACAGGGTCAACTGCCTGGGATCCTTCTGTTCTCTCACTGGGTAGCAGTAGAACCTGGCATTATCAGGAGGCTGTTCGAGAACCCTAAGGTCAAGAAAGCATACATTCTCGACCTACGTCATGATAGAGCACATGACCTGACCATGGAAAAGGTCGAAGAACTCGAGGTGAAGGTCATTGCGCTACGAGACCTGGGTGATGACAAGGAAAGGCCGAACGGGATCCTCGAGGTCCGTCGGGACGAGTATATGTGAGCTCATCCTTTGAGCGGAAGCAATATCGAGGAGAACTCCTCGATTGTGGATCCAAGCTCTGTGACATCCCCACTCCATGAATGGAGGTAATCCTTGTTGTTGGCCTCTATCTCCTTGAGCTTTGAGTCGAGCTTGGCGCGGGTCTCATCATCAAGCTTTCCATCCACCTGGATCGCTACGATGATGTAGTCCCCATGGGTGAAGGCTATCTCCTTCCCCTTGAACGTTATACTTTCAAGGCACGAGTCCTGACAGAAGTCTTTGAACGAGATCTGGACGAAGTCTGTGATGGCCATTATCATACCACCCATGATGTCATGGTCCATATCCTCATTGGTGTTCACAGAGTAACTCGTCAGGAGCAGTCCGTTCTTGTAGAGAACGAAAGCACTGTTAACGAGCGTGTTGGTCATGGCCCTGATGTGTTGAGCGTTATGGATGTTCCTTGCCTCGTCGAGCTTGAAGACGAAGCCAAGGATCGTCTTATCCTCGTTCTCATTGGTGGCAATATACTCCATGGCATCACGGTCCGTGTGGACCATGTGACAGTGGTGGCAAACATCCACTCCCCCATCTCCTATTTCTGCCTTTGGCATTGCGCCATTGCACCCTGGACAATGTACGGACTCTTCTTCTGGGACCTCATGTGTATGTTCTTCAACCTGGAGGTTCACAAGCTTGTTGAACGCTTCCTGGTTCATGACGAAATGACCGCAGTTGCTGCAAAGGAAAACGGTCATGCCATTGACATCCTTCGGGCCCATTTGGGAGGTACAGTTGGGACACTTGACATCTGGTGGTGCTTCCATGGTATCGCCGAGAAAAAGGAACGGGACCTTAGCATAAAAATGTCTAGTACTACAGGTAGACCTTTATAATACGAGACCCGTGCTGTCAATATGAGCGGACCAATTTGCCCTGATTGTGGCTCATTCAATGTCCTACCCCTCAAAAAGGATAATGACAAATGCAACTTCTGCGGCTGGGAGGGCGAGAAGCTTCCCAGAAAGATCCTGTCCACCGATATGTATGATGAATATGTACAAGAACAAAGACAGAAGAAGAAGGCTCGCGAGGATGGCGAGCTGTTCTTCCTTCGTGTCTTCGTCAAGGCTGAAAGGTATCAGGACCCGGTCGAGGATGAGCTTTTCATGATGCTCGATGCGGACTGTGCACAGTGCAGTTGGCAAAAGCCCTGGTACATCTACATGGAGCTCAACTCCAAACCCACCAAAGCCGAAAAGGACAAGATAAAGAAGCTCAAGGGCGTCACTGACATCAAGGTCAAATGAGGTGATATCATCAAAGCAATAGCTACGCTATTGGTGATCGTATTGTTAGCTGGACAGCTCGGTATATTGCCGGGCGAGGAGTTTACATCCGATCCGATCATCGAGCAGACATTCGCTACTAGAGGACCGACCTACGTTTGGGAGGATGGGACCAATGTGGTCCTTGGTAACGACCACATCGAGCTAAACTTCACGAAGTTCTCTGGATGTGGTCTGGACAAGATCATCGACAAGTCGTCCGGTCTGGACCTGCGATCGAACAAGCTGCCCCCAGCGATGCTGTACATCCTGTTCTACCACACAGGCTCTGCACTCGATGCTGCCATCCAGTGGGATGCCACAGCTCAGCACACAGAGCTCATCAACGGCTCTGGATTCAGCCGGGTGTACCTGAACCATACTGAGATCAAAGGCTACAACATCAACACCAGCGTCTGTGTGACGCTGTACGATGACGCTTCCATGGCCGAGATGACCCTGGATGTGTTCAACGATGAGACCTTCATTCTAAAGTATCTGCTCTTCCCCCTCGTCTGGGGACTTGGACCTATCGGTGCGGACAGCACTGACGACAGTGTCTTCTACCCTGGCGGTGATGGGCTCATCATACATGATCCACTTTCGGATATCACCAACCTGAACCTGGGGGATATATATCCCTCCAGCTGCTCCATGCAGGTCATGTGCCACTACGACCCGGACGAGGTAGGTCTCTACATGGCCACCTACGACACCAACGGACACCCGAAGATGCTGACCCTTGGTGCTATGAACTGGGCGGCCCAGGACCACCTTGCAGCCATCTACCAACACTATGTCGAGGAGTCCCCTGGCAACGATTTCAACATGGACCACAACGCTGTGATCGGCTCGTTCCACGGTGACTGGTATGAGGCTGCACGGATCTACAAGGAGTGGGCCGAGACCACTCCGTTCGTGAGTGGGGGAAAGGTCTACGAGACAAAGACCACACCCGACTGGTTCGCGAACACTAGTATTATCTCATCCTCGAACAGGGATGGCTCGATCGTCCACAACTCGCTCTCCAAGATCAACAGTATGACAACCCATACCTCCAACGTCACTGGTCTGAACACCACAGCCTTGATCTTTGCCTGGGCAAAGGAAGGTGGCTGGGTGGGTCCTAACTACTTCCCCCCAGCTGCTGGTGAGGCGAACTTCAAGAACACCATGTCGAGCTTCAACGACACCGGAGATCATGGGATGCTGTACATCTCTGGGACCGTGTGGAGGATATCGCGCTCGGACATCGGATACTCCGACTGGGAGTTCTTCAACAGCACCGGCAAGGAATGGGCGGCCATCAATGAGACCGGAGGGGTCCATATAGATCCTGGTTACCTCACCATCGGATGGGAATGCGCCCGGATGGACCCCATGACGGACTTCTGGCATGACTATGTCGTGAATAATACGCTTGAGTGTCTGGACCTAGGTGTGGACGTCGTCCAGATAGACGAGTTTCCCATAGGTTCCATCTATCCGACCTACAATGCTTCGCATGGCAATCCTATCGGATATTCCAACGACCAGGCTCTGGCATACCAGAGCATACTCAACGACTGCCAGGTCCAAGGTCGAGCCGCTAACCCAAACCTCATTCTCTCGGCAGAGCATTGCAATGAGTTCTACGTGCCATACCTCGACACGTACGTCTCCAGGGACAATGCTCCGGAGTTCCTCATCTATCCTTTCGCCAAGGACTACTGGGTGGACCAGATAGAGTTCGTTCCGTTCTTCCAGCACGTTTACCATGAGTACATCACGACCTTTGGTGAGCCACTACCCATGGAGACCAGTTACCCGGAGGCCTTCAACCCCCAGGTAAAGCG
>JANQNL010000119.1 GCA_028279585.1 Thermoplasmatota archaeon | reverse complement strand
ATCCTGACCTTGCTTGTCCCAATGGCCATAGGTTTCTTCGGATGCCAGGTGGACAGCCTGCTCGGGGCCACGCTCCAGCAGAGGTGGAAGCTTTTGGATAACAACGGCGTCAACTTCGTCTCCATCTATGTTGGGATCCTGACGGCATGGCTCATCGTCTGGTTCATGCCTTGGCTTCCTTGAGGTAGTAAAGATTATCTCCCAGCCGCTGCATGCAGGACCATGTCCTCAGCCATCGACAGGATGATCGCTTCTTTAGAGCACTCCATCGTTATCAAACGTGGAGAGTACGATTATTTCATTCATCCTGTGACCGATGGGATCCCCCAGGCAGACCCCGAGGTCATGGACGCTGTGGCCGAGTGGATGGCACATCTTGTCCCAGAGGGAACAGACCGTATTGTCACGCTCGAGGCGATGGGGATACCACTTGCAGCGCTAGTCTCGACAAAGACAGGCATCCCATACGTTGTCATCAGAAAGCGCGAGTATGGCCTGGAAGGCGAGGTCCTTGTAGAGCAAGAGACAGGCTATTCCTCCAACAAGCTCTACATCAACTCCCTCACAGAAGGGATGAACATCTGCCTTGTAGACGACGTGGTCAGTACTGGGGGTTCTCTCAAGGCCGTCATCCCAACCTTCAGGAAGATGGGCATCAACGTCAACGCGACCCTCATAGCCATCGAGAAAGGTCAATACCGAAAGGCCCTAGAGCAGGAGCTCGACCTGAAGATACAGACAATGGTCCACATAGCTGTTGTCGACGGGCAGGTGGAGGTCCTAGGAACACATCTGGAGCAATAACGATGTGGAAGGTCAAGCTTCTCTACGAGGGATTGATAGAAAGGAGCGTCTGGGGAGATGTACTTCGAGCATGCTCCACAATTACCTACCTTACAGATGGTACAGAACATATACTAGTAGACATAGGTCATCCCTCCCACGCCATGATGGTCCTGGGCCCTCTTCGACAGGTAGGCCTGACCCCGGAGACCATCACCAAGGTCGTTATCACCCACATACACAGGGACCACGTTGGCAACAGGGATGCATTCGTTAACGCACGGTTCTATGTCCATGAGAAGGAAGGTTCCGAGTACATCAGCGTGTTCGATCCTCAAAAAGAGGATGGACGGCTAGAGGTCGTAAAGGGTGATGACATCCAGCTCGACAATGGGCTCAAGCTCATCCACACACCAGGCCACTCCTGGGGTTCCATGTCGCTTGTGGTGGAAGGATTCGAGCTTTCGACCCTCAAAGAAGAGGTCTGCACAATGGAGGACGGTGTCCTGGTTATCGCAGGTGATGCTGTGCCAAACCATGGGAACATACAGAAGGACATAGCACCCCTGTTCCGTGTGGACAAGACCGCCTGCCATAGTTCCTTGGCAAGGATAAGAGAGATGGCTGATGTTGTCATCACTGGGCACCAAGGCTACCTTGTTTTGAAAAAAGAGAAACAATGACCTGCCCAGAGGGCAGGTCAGAAAGGAAACTTAGTCCTTTGAGCTCTGAAGCTCGGTCTTGTCGACCAGGACCATTTCCTTGTTGCGCTTGATGGCCTCGACTGCGACCATCTCCACACGCTCCTGCTTTGACACTGGCTTTTCTTCCAGCGTCGCTCCGCCTTGAGATTCTTCCGTATCCGGTATATCCTCGGCAGGTTCGTCGCGCGTTGACGCTCTACTCGGATAACTTTGCGAGTCCGTCGGATCAGTATGTCGTTGGTACTCGTACGTATTGTTGAATCCGTCGTTATCGTAGTCTTCCTCGCCATCCATCCAGTAGTTTCCATCAGAATCATCCGATGTGGACCATAGCTTACCTTCATACATACTCGGATTGAGTATCAATCCTAGCGGTCTGAAGGTTATCACCTCTGATGGGATCTCGCTTTCTGTGTGGATGTACGTCTCTGGTGTGTTCCACTTGGAGCCGTTGAACAGGTCCTCCCATCCAGCGGACAGAGTGTCGTTGTCCTCGTAGGTTCCAGGATTGGACAGGTTACCGATCATGTCGGTGGTCCAATATTCGTAACCATCAGGCATACCATCGTAGTCGGAGTCCGGAAGGTTAGGATGAGTGGTTGCCTCAAGGACAACGTCATCATCGAGGTTTATACCGAACTGATACTCGTAGAGGTTGCACCATGGGAAGTAATACTTAACAAGCTCGATCTCGCCACCAGCAACGGAGGTGAGGAACTGATACGTATGACCATCGTGGTCTGGGTCCTCATACCAATCACTTGGATCGTTGGGGTCGAGGTTCCATCCCCACCTGTTGGTGTCGTCATCGTAGTCCCAGTGCGCCTTCTCGATCTCCCAACCATCTGGCATACCATCACCATCAGTATCCCAGTTGAGAGGATCGGTTCCATTGACCCACTCCTCGTAGTTGTTCAGCTCATCATTATCAGGGTCCTCATAAACGTCTGCTGGGTTCAGAGGATTGACGAGCCAAACCTTCCACGTGTCAAGATATCCATCATCGTCTATGTCATTGTGCCTGACATTGTCGTATATCTGGGTCTTGAACGTCTTGTCGTATGTCTTGATCATGGCCAGGTCGTTGGTCCTGCCCTCGTCGTGCTCCCATCCATCTGGGAGACCGTCGCCATCTGTATCGGCAAGCCTTGGGTTGGTGTGGTCGATACCGTTGATGATATCGTCCTCGTCCAAGAGGTCACCGTCGTTGTTGGCGTCGTAGTTGTCGGAAGTGTCGTAATCCACCCATGGGTAGAAGTCTGTGAGCCACTCAAGACCATCCTCAAGACCGTCCTGGTCCGTATCAGGATCGTTCGGGTCAGTGATGTATGGCTTGTATCCAGCGAACCGGTCTAGCTCCATCTTGTCAGAGAGATGGTCCATATCGGAATCCTTGACACATGGGTCTGTGAACACCCAACCGAAGCCGCTTGTGGGGTCGGACCAGTAGTACTCGCCGGTCCAGATACCGAACAGTTCATCGACGTCGTTCAAGCCGTCGATATCGGTGTCTGGATTCGTAGCATTCGTCGGACTGAATATTAACTGTTCACCCTCTTCGTCTATCTCACCGTCGCCGTCGTTATCGAGACCATCATAGTCCAGTATCTCTCTGTTGATACCCCTGGTCTCTTCCCAGTCGTCAAGGACACGACTAACGTTGGTGAGGTCTGCATCGCTGTCAGAGTCTGCAGAGGATGCGTTGGTGAAGTATTTCAGTGTGAACTCGGGGTTGGTGAAGTACCTGTCACCGATGAGCTGACCGTGGAAACCGATCTTGAGCTCGTCACCGTCTGTGATGTTATCGCCGTCGGTGTCTGGATTGTTCGGGTCAGTACCTATCAGGTATGGTCCCGAAGCTATCCATACGTCCACACCATACTCGTTCTTGGCCCAGTAACCTGGCCTGTACTCCTCAATGTTCGTAAGGTTGTCGGAGTAGTGATGCCAGTCTGGTACACCATCGTTGTTATCATCATACCATAGACCGTCCAGGTCCTGTTCCCAGTCCACCATCATCGGGTTGACCGAGAACTGCCGGAAAATGCCATCTGCGATACCGTCGTTGTCGTCGATATCTGGTGATGGGTTGGAATCCTCGTAGAGGATCTTTGCGTTGAACGCTTCCCAACCATCGGGCATACCGTCCTCATCGGAGTCCCACTGGAACGGATCAGTGGTGAACCACCGTGTGTGGTATGTTGGATATGAATACTCCAGGTAGTTCTGGAGACCGTCGCCGTCAAGGTCAAGGAACCTATCGGACGCGTTCAATGGATTGAGACCTTTCTTGAGCTCCCAACCGTCTGGCATAAGGTCACCATCGGTATCGGCGCTCTTTGGGTCTGTGATGTTGTCAACAAGACCATCGTGGCTCCAGTCCGTGCTGGAGTCCGGAATGGTGATCTTCTGACCACCAGGAAGTGTTATGGTCTTGTCATACCTTGTTTCGAGCTCTGTCCTGTCGTCAAGCTCGAAGAAGGTGTTAGTGATAGGATCGTAGTATGAATCACCATCAGTGTCCCACTTCGTTGGGTCTGTTGAGTTCTCATACTCCTGCTTGTTGGTGAGGGAATCCCTCTGGATGACCCACTCCATACCCTCGACATCTGGGTCCACGTCCATCTGGCGGATATCGAAGTCCATCTTCCCATCGGAGGAGTTCAATGGGGAGAGACTGTACCAGTATGGGACCTTCTCGTAGATCTGGGTGTTGTTGTTCCAGGCGTATGTCTTGTAGAACTCTTCGGAATTGGCAGTTGGCCAGTACTTCTCGCACTCGTGCTGATAATGAAGCTCATAGCCGTCGTCCATGCCGTCGTTGTCGCTGTCCCAGAGACTTGGGTTGGTGGTAACGTCACCGTCCCTGCTGGGCTCATAGCGCAGATACCAATCCTGCTGCTCTTCCTCGGACATGATGATGCCGCCAGGTGCGAGCTTCTTATATGCAAGATGGAATCCGTAATGCCGGGCTATATACTCCTTTCCAGATGTACTTTCGAAGTTCTCTGGGTCGGGTAGGTATCCTCCGCAGTACTCTTCGATGTTGGTGAGATTGTCACCTGTTCCCATGGTGTCGTCACCATCGAAGATGCCGTTCCCGATATGATCGACCTTGATACCGGAGAGGTACTCGCTCCAGACCGGATAGACGTCGTAACCGTCACCATCGGGGTTACCGAAAGGATCGTAGACGTTGGGGTCAAGTGTCAGACGGCCCGTGATAGGGTTGAGCCTTGCATAGTAGGCCTCCCAACCATCTTCCATACCGTCCCCATCCGTGTCCGGATTGGTGTAATTCGTGCCAAAGATATAGTTCTCCTCGATATCGGAGAGCTTATCCGGCCATGGTATCTTGTCGTTCGTATCGCTCATGTAGAAATCTGAATCCTCTTTGCTGACAATATCCTGCTCTGCGACGTCCCACTTGTTCTCGTCCTCGGCATCTGGCGTTCCTACGGAACCCAGCAACGCAAGGATGATGGCACCGATAACGAGTAGAGCAATGATGATCCCAGCAACAATAAGGGCAATGGCGTTCTTACCTGCAGCCAAGTTATCTCCTCCTAAAAATATGGCTCCCTAGACCAGTCAATGGAAAACCTGGAGTAGCTTTGTATATGGAGAATATTATATATAATTTTCTAAAACCAGTACAGTCCAGTATATCTTCGGCTAGGGTCCTGAAAAGGCCGGACAGCACGGTCAAGAGCATTACATCTGAAGGTCTATCGTATAGAATAGACTCGCTTCGGCATATGTTCGCCATATGTAGCCACCAGTAGTCCCAATCCCTGGTTCTATCTCTTCCGACCGGTTGGAGGGAATATATACGCTGTGTGTTCATGAACGGTCTTCCCCCGAGAAGAACTCGGTGTGAACTTACCAAAAAAGATCGTTCTGGCCAGCTGCTGGCTAGGGTGAACAAAGGTCAGAACGACCTCTCTTAATTGTTCACATCGAGTTCGGAGGGGGAAGACCGTTCTTCGCCTGATAAAACATCAACCGATGTAAATGTAGGCGAGCTCATTTATAAGCCAACCCCTGACCGTTGGATAGATTCCCCAGTAACTTTCCTACATCGATGGAACGAACGAGAGGTTTCTTACGTCGAGTCGATCGTATCAGAAACCTCTCGACCCAGCCTCGGTATATCGTCACATCCTCAGCGCCGGGCGGGTGATGGAGAAAAAATTCCCATCATTCGATTCCTTTCTCCATCAAACCCCAACCACAAATCCTATCAATCATAACCCCCCCTCCTAGTATTACCCCCAGCCAGAAGACTCCATGTTAGCCCGAGAAAATACATATATAGGGCTAACCTATTAACTGCAAATCCGCCCTCGGATACTTATCCAAGTGGTCTGGCTCAACAGGTCTTGGACCTGGTGGTGTGCGTATGAGCAAAGGTATCGTCGTAGCCGTTGTCGTTGTCGTGGTCCTCGTCGTTCTAGGCGTTGTCATTGGAGGTTTCGTCCTAGTAGGATTACCTATGATCACCGACTTCATAGGTGGAGGAGATGATGGAGGCGGTGGCAACGAGACACCACCAGCAGCGAACAAGGCACCGCATGCTGTTATCGAGGTCAATAATACGCGGGTCAGAACTGCGATCAACGTCTCCTTTGACGGCACTGGATCCTGGGATACCGATGGCAATATCTCATATTATATCTGGGACTTCGGCGACGGATCTGGTGGTGCAAGTGGACCAAATGCAGGTCTTGTGAACCATAGCTATGCAGACGCCGGAACCTATCACGTTAACCTCACTGTTCGTGACGACAAGGCTGCCACGAACAAGACCTCTGTGACCATCATAGTTACAACTCAAGACTTCCACGACACGTTCGGGACCGTACTGATGAGCAGGAACAATCCTCTGCTTCCATCGAACACGAGCTTCCCGTTCGAGGTCAAGGAGGATGCCCTTAGAGCGAACATCTCGATCTCGTTCGTCGGAGGAGACTTCGACGTTGATGTCCGAATAGTCAACTCCGCAGGGACGCTCCTTGTCAATGAAACGGACGACAGCATCCTTTCGGGTAGGGTCGACCTTGAGCTTTCAGAGAAACAGCTCTCAAGGACCGGCAACTACCAGATCGAGGTGTCCTGCAATTCCGGTAGCGTCTATGTCAGCGGCTCTGTGGATGTAGAGTATTGAGGTGGGCCAGTGCCTACCCCCATCGAGGATGTGTACGATTCCATCAGCGATAGCTTCGATGATACCCGCAGCAGGCCTTGGGAGTTCGTCGTAGACCACCTCAAACACTTCACTTCAGGCCAGAGGATCTTGGATGCTGGCTGCGGCAATGGTAGACATGCCATCGCATGTCTTGAGAAAGGCCACGAGGTCGTGTGCTCGGACATCTCCGAAGGACAGCTTGAGATGGCGCGTAAGAACTGTGAGAAGTACATCTCATCGGGCAACATCGAGTTCGTCAAAGCGGACCTTCTTGAGCTACCGTTCGACGATAACTCTTTCGACGGTGTCATGGCAATAGCAGTTATCCATCATCTCAAGACCAGACCTGAACGGACTAAGGCATTGCAAGAACTTACCCGGGTGTGCAAACCTGGAGGGAAGGTCCTTGTCTCGACCTGGTCCATGAACCACAAGCGGTTCGAACCGCGGGAGAATGGGACCATCCGGGGTGTAGAGGTCGTCGGACCAACAGACCAGGATGTGACGGTCGCTTGGTCAAAGGACAAGGATGTACCCGAAAAGAGGTTCTACCACCTTTATCGGTCAGGGGAACTGACCGATGAGGCAAAGGACCTCAAGGTCGAGCTTATTGAGGAGAACGAGGCCTTCGGGAACTGTATCATCACGCTCATAATCTGACGGTATGAGTGGAAGGGTTTTTACCTAACGTCAATGTTCACGTATTGGGGGAGACCTTTTGATCATTAGATGGCATGGCCATTCTTGCTTCGAGATAGATGATGAGCATGATACCATCATCGTCACCGATCCGCACGACGGCAAGTCCATCGGAATAAAGCCTCCGTTCGTCACAGCGGACATGGCCCTCATCAGTCACGACCACTTCGACCATGCCAATGTGAAGGCTGTGGGCAGCAAGGACACCAGGGTCATCGACAAGCTTGGAAAGTCCAAGTTCAGGAAGGTCAGGGTCAAGGGGTTCGACTCCTATCACGATCAAGAGGATGGAAAGAGACGGGGAAGTAACATCATCTTCAGGTTCAAGGTCACGAACATTGTCCTTTGTCACCTGGGAGACCTTGGACATCCGCTTGATGAGAAGACCATCAAGGACCTTGGCCCCATCGACATCCTGTTCATCCCGGTAGGTGGTGTATTCACACTAGATGCCCAGGAAGCCTGGAAGCTTGCTCGTGCCATTGCACCAAAGGTCGTCATCCCCATGCATTACAGGATAGGGGGACTGTCGATCCCCGTGGACCCTGTGGACAAGTTCAGAGAGCTTGCAGAGGGCCATCAGATAATCAAGGTCGGCTCAGAGATAGACTTCTTCCAAAACGACCTTCCGACCAGCTTGACACTTTGGGAGTTCTCCCTTTGAACGGAGGTACCTATGCCCATCAAGGTGGACCAATACCTGTGCATGGTCTGTGGCGCCTGTCTTAGTGTTTGTCCATATTATGCGATAGACCTTGTCGATGACAAGGTCAGGATCAATAAAGGATGCACCGAATGTGGGAACTGCCTCCATACTTGTCCCGTTGGTGCTATACGCGAGGTATGAGCGTTCCGTCTTACCGAAATTTTAAAAAGGTAACCTGGCAATCCCACTAGTAGGCGGTCCCCTTGAACAAGATGACCAGGTATCTTATCACATTCTTCGTCACAGGCGTGATAGTCACGGGTATAACCGTGGCCTTCTCGTTCATCCCGTGGTATGTGGGACTTGCCGCCTTCCTGCTCATATTCACATTGTCCGTGGTCTACTGGGAAAAGGGTGTGGACACCTTCAAGAAGTGGATATACAAACCGTCGAAGAAGAAGGAGGCCGTGGTGGAGGTCATCCAAGAGGATGATGAGACATTCGAGGCGGAATACAATCCTTTCGACTTCAAGACAACGCCCGAGACCGATGGGAACGCTGCTCTTCCTGTGCCTGTCGAGGATGAGGAGGAGTACATGGTCGAGTATGATAAGGCCGTCCCCGTTGAGGCAGAGGGCATCATCCAGAAGTTCATCCTCTTCTTCGACATCGATATCGAGATAGCCCAGGCACTGGTCGAGGCTGGCTATACATCACTGACCGACTTCGAGGACGTCCAGGCCATGGACCTCCTTGACATCGAGGGTGTGGACTCGGACCTTGCGAACAGGCTGGTCGATAAGAGCGCAGACATCTGAACTAATCGATGCGCTTCATACCCTTTGGATATCTTGCAGCGAGACTGGAGTAGTTATCCTTGAACTTCATCCAGATCTCTTTATACTTGTCATCAATGGTCATAATAGGTTTGGCAGGGACTCCGGCAACCACGGTCTCTTCCTCGACCACTGCCTTGCTCCTGACAACTGCTCCCTCGGCAACCACGCCCCATCTTTTGACATGAGAGTAATCTGATACCACAGACCCCATCCCGATCACGGCAAAGTCGTCAATGGTGCAGTTATGGATGACGCAGCCGTGACCCACGGTAACATCTTTGCCGATAATGGTCTGTTCCCCGGGTCGTGCGTGGATGACAGCGTTCTCCTCAACAGAGGAACGGTCCCCGATGACCACTTTGCCATAGTCACCCCTAACAACAGCTCCAGGCCCTACATAGACGCTCTCGCCAAGCTCCACATCACCAATGACCGTTGCAGACTCGAACACGAACGAGTTCTTGTCGATCTTCGGTACTCTATCCTCGAAACTGTACACTGCCATGCTATCAGCTCGGGTGGGTGAACACCCTGCTCGGATTTAATACCGAGGGTTCTACTGCTGAGGTGGCTGGCCAGCCTGCTGTCCAGGCAGGTGTGGCTTGTAAGGCTGCTCTGATCCTGGAGGCAGGGACATCAGCTGTGGATCGGAACCCGGCAGTTGGCTTCCCTGCTGCTGTGCCTGATACCCCATGAGCTTGTCGTAGTCAAGACCCGCGGTCTTTAGCTGGTCCATGGTGTATGTCCCAGGCACACCTGGGATGGAGTATCTTCCGTCCGCCTGCTTCTTGGCGATCTTGGTGACGTCCTCTGAAGCAACGTCGCCGGACTTGGATGTCGCCCAAGCCTGCTGCTGCCTCCTGGCAGAAGCTTCCTTCTTGAGCCGCATCTTCTCGTCCTTGGCCTTCTGACGCTCCTCTTCCAACTCGCGCTCCTCGTCCTTGGCCTGTTTGTACTTCACAGCAAGTACTAGGACCATAGCAAGGACCATGACCAAGATGAGTGCTGCAACAGCAATAATGAGCACCACATAGAGCATGGTATTATCATCGCTATCAGCCACTTCACGACCGGTTCTTGTGTAATCGAGCGGATACTTGTCATCCGCGTCGTCCACACCGTCGCCATCAGTATCGTTGAGCAACGGATTGGTACCCAATGCTAGTTCGTCCCCATCGGTCAGACCGTCGTTATCGTCATCGTTATCGTCGCCTGGGTCATTGATGCCATTTCCGTTGGCATCGTCCATCTTCCCGTCACCGTCGGTGTCAAGGTCCTCTGGTGCAGGCTCCACCTTTATACTGATGGATGTTGAGACGTTGTGTCCCATGCCATCGTTGACATAGAGGGTGATGATGTAGTCGCCCTTGGCGAAGGTCCTCTTGAAGTAGTTGCTGGAGGAGAGGCCGAACATACCGTTGGCGACCCAGTAGAACGAGAGCACATCAAGGGAATCTGGGTCACTGCTGCTGTTGGCAGAGAAGATGACCGTGTCCCTTGTGTTGTAGACGGACTCATGTATCGGTGCGTCGATTATCGCTGTTGGCTCGCGGTTGGCCTGTGGAAGGCTCACCTTGATCTGGTAAGGTCCGAACTCGGCGTAGGAGTTACCTGCGATGTCCTTTGCTCGGTACTTGATGTAATTGTTGGAACCCTCGAGGAAGACGATCTTCGGGGTCTTGTATTCAATCTTGTAGTTGATGGTTCCATACTCATCGGTTGCAAGGCCCGCAGATGTCCATCCAAGGAATCCATCAGGTCCTGTAGTGGAGATCGAGTACTGGACAGACTCGAGGTTAATGCCCGAGGTCTCGTCCTCGATGGTGATGTTGCACTGAACAAGGGTGCTTGAGAACACATCTTCGGACGTTGGATAGTAGTTCAATGTCACAGGAGGTGTTGTGTCCACGATGAGCTCGTAAGCCTCGGACTCGGTATATGGATTATGAGCAACGTCCTGTGCTCTGAACTTGATCATGTTATCCTTACCATCCGGGAAGTTCGCAACGACCTCGATGTCCATCTCATCATCGTTGTCCTTGAGATGTGCACCCTTCCAGTCGGAGAAGGTCTCACCACCGTCGATGGATGTCGCATACTGGATGGACTTACCCTCAACTCCTGAACCGCCTTCGTCCTCGACAGTGATTGCGGTGGTCACAGCAGACTTGGTGTTCCATTTATCATAACTTGGAGAGAAGCCAGAGAAGCTCACACCGTCAAGGTCGATGGTAAACGTGCCGTTACCAGCGATACCGATGTTACCTACCTTGTCCTCTGCCCAGATGAATATCTCTGCCTTACCCTTACCTGGAAATGTGGCCGTGCCGTTCATTCCTTGAGTGAAGGTCCCGTCCCGGGTCCCACCGTTGTTCTTCAGTGAGTAATAATATCCATAGACGCCTGAACCGGTGTCGATGGACAGTTCCCAGGTGAAGAATCCTTCAGTATCGTTATCGAAGAACATGTTCTCGTCATCGAACCCATCGGCTCGCATGAATATCTCCAATGGCGGTGTCGGTGCATCACCATCAACTAGGATGATGAACGAGACAGGGGTCTCTGTCATATCGTTTCCAGAATATGTGATGTTCGAGATGTAGATCTCGAAATCGCTCACATCACTGTATGGTGAGGACCAGATGTTGATGGTGAAGTTCTCACCACTGGACTCGTAGTCGGTGTAAGATTTACCTTCCTCGTCACGGATAGTGACATCGTAGAGGTTGTCGGATGGGAACTTGTCCGTTGTTCCCTCGTAGGCTACCTTCAGACCGGTAAAGACCATCTTCTCATCGGTCTGGACCCAGCCTCCGCTCTCTAGTACACCCTGCCGTTCAGCAGTGACATTGAGCTCACCTAAGAACACGAAGTCGTTCTCCACATGGAACACCTCCATGAAAGAGCCGCTATCGGTCAGTTTACCAAAGCCATTGGCTAGTACGTTGACGTTCTTCGAGTTCTCATACGGGAACGCCATCTTGATGATGATGTTGAACGTCACCACCCAGGTGTTCTTTCCGTCATTGGTCACCGTACAGTTATCTGGTTGGATCTCGACGAGGTTGGAGTTGTCCTTGACCTCTTCAAATGTATCCACCTCTGTCACGTGGTTCCTGGACCAGCGGAGGAGGACCTTGTAGTCAAGGTCTGCACCGATCATGCCGACGGGTATGGTCAAGAAGATCTCCTTGATGTCTGTGAGCGTCCAGGAGTCTGTGACGTTCACAAGGAACGTGTAGCTGTCGTAATCTGCATAGAACGTCTTATTGTCATCACCGTCCCCATCAAGGAGCCTGAACTCGTTGAGGGACATGTAAGGTGGCTGTCCAAGGAAGATATATCCTGCTCCGCCGTAGTTCCTGCCACCAAAGGAGGCTCCGTATGAGCCTATGAGGATATCTGCCTGGGAGTCACCGTCGAAGTTACCTACACAGACGGAACTTCCAGTGTAGTAGTAATTTGATTCACCCTGGACAAGGAAGTCAGGGTTCTTCGTGCTGAGGTCCCAGTCGGATGGGAAGAAGGTCGAGGTATTGCCAAAGATGACATAGACCTCTCCTGCATAGTTCCTGCCCTGCGGATCAGCACCATATGCACCACAGATAAGGTCGCCATATCCATCACCATTGACGTCACCGATGGTCATGGACGAACCCATGTAATCATAGGATCCCTTTCCATCCATCTGGAAGTCCACTGCAAAGGAGTTCAGGTCAACTGTCTGTGGAGTGCTGAATCCAGCTATGGTCGAACCCCACAGCATCATCATCTCTCCCTGGTAGCTGTTCGCATACCTTGACCCTATGAGAAGTTCGTAGTTCCCATCACCATCCATATCACCACTGCCTAGCGCCGTTCCTATCCGATCATTGGAATCGGCCCCATAGAAATCAACGTCGGCATCGCTTGAAGATAGGTCAACGGCTTGGGTTCCTCCGTATACACCAGAACTGCTACCAAGGAACACGTATACAGCACCGCAGGATGAGCGGGAGATGGTTCCATCGCCGTCGTTGTAGTATGCGCCTGCTGCTACATCGTCGAAACCATCACCGTCGAAATCTGCACAGGTCAAAGCCTGGAATCCAAGATAGTCGTATGTGCTCCGACCCTGGATCCTTGTATCATAATCTGATGCGGAGTTCATGTTGTAGGTCGAACCCTTCACGCCTGTTCCACCATGGATGACATAGACACATCCACGGTAGGAGGATTCACCATATGCACTGAAGATGATATCATCATACGCGTCGTTGTTGACGTTCCCACAAGCTGCGCCTGAACCCAGGTACGAATAAGTTGACGCACCATTGATATGGGTCACACCTGCAGGGTTCTTCGACATGTCGATGACAGATGGAAGGCTTGGTCCGCCAAAGACCACGTAGACCTTTCCAGAATAAGTGTAGCTACCAGTTGCCCTATAGGCACCGATGATGAGGTCATCGTAACCATCATTATCGATATCGCCGGTCGCTAAGGAGTAACCGAAGTAGTTGTAGTATCCCTCACCATAGATGACAATATCGCCATCACCGTTGTTCAGGTCGATGGTCTCTTTGGTGCAGGCATATGTGATATGGACCTCACCGGTTCCCCAGTTGGTGTTGCTTGGGCCTTTTGCATAGTATGCACCCATTATCATATCGTCAAGTCCGTCACCATTGATGTCACCAGTGGCCGTTGTCCAGCCAGTGTAGTCGTATGCATCCTTACCGATAATGGTCTGGTCTGCAGTGACAGCATTAAGGTCGTGGACCCCTCCAACAGAGTCTATCCTCTGTGGCTGTGGCCTATTGCTCGGGACATCTACTGTAACATCCTCAGGGATCACATCAATCTCATGTGGATGCTGCTGGAGCATCTCACGCTCATCTATTGTTGCATCGGCTGTTGGCTGGACTATTCCACCAACGGATGCAAAGATCAAAGTAGCCAATGCCAACATGGCAAAGGCAAGTACAATTGGGCTAACAAGGCGTTTTGACCAGGCGCTGATCATATTACCACCATCAAGTATTTCACTAGCCTAATGGGTTCCCTCGCACATAGAAACCCATTACTAGTAGTATCAGTTTGTACAAGGTAAAACGTACATAACATTTACGGTATGATTTTTCCGTTTTTCTGCGACTGGCATGCGGTAATTGCTCCAGATGAACGAACATGCCACACAAAATCATAGACCAGGGAAAAGTGTTGGCAATGGCCATTTCCTGCTCAATGACCATTCTTTTTGTTCGTCACTCTCGTCAACATTTACCGCAGGCCAGTCTTAGCATCCGACCCCTCTAGAGCCTACGCTAACGAATGGAAAATGCGAAGGGGTCCTAATCCAATCTGCTTAGTGCCCTTCTTCGCAAGAAGATCGCGTTGCTGTTCTCGGGGTCCAAAGCAAGGACCCTGTCGAACAGGTTGACAGCTTCCTGGAACTTCTTGTCCCTGTAGGCGTCCTGGGCATCTTCCAAAAGCTTTGGAAGGTCTGCTGGATCGTCGTTGAAGTTCTGTGCTGGCTGTGCTTCCTCCATAGGCTGGAGTTCCACAACATCAGCTGCTGGTGGTTCTTCCTCCACGGGTTCTGCAGCTGGCGGGGCGTCCTCTTCAGACACCTCGGTGGCTTCCATAGGCTGAAGTTCCTCGACTTCTACCTCTGGTGCAGGTTCTGCTTCCGGTACTTCCTCTGCCTCTGGAGCAGGCTCAGCTTCTGGTGCAGGTTCTTCAGGGGGGGCACCGAGTGAGATCTCGTCGAACGGTTTGTACTCGATCCCCTTTTTGTCACAGATCTTTTTGTGAAGCCGCTCGATCTCCTTTTCGATCTCAGCGGCAAGATTTGGATATCGCAGCTTTGTCTGGATGAGGCGGACCTTAGCTTCGAAACCATCGGTCTCGAGGTTTTCCAGCCTATCCTTGAGGATAGCGATCTTCTTGACATCCTCTGCGAAGGCGTCGAACTCTTCCTTGGCCTTATCGACGCTCTCGTCCAGAAGCATCTCTAGCCTGGAGACCAGGTAACCCTTCTCCTTCCATTCCTCCAGCTGCTTCTTCAACTGGCTTGCAAGGTCATCGGCTGGTGCTTCCTCTGCAACCTCTAGCTCTGGTTCTGCAACTGGAGCCTCGGTCTCTGGCTCTTCCACGGCTGCAGGGCCTTCAGCTCCATCTCGGAGGTCTGCCATCTTCTGTTTCAGTGCATCGATCTTGTCACCGATACCTGGCTTGGATGGTTCGGGCTCCTCCGTGGGTGGCTCCTCTGCAGGTGCCTCTCCCTCGGCCTCACCCTCCTTTTCCTTGAGCATACCGACAAGGTCCATCATCACCTTCTTCTGTTCGGACATCCACTCGTCCATCTTCTCGTCCTTCTCCTCTGGTGTGGATGCACCATCGGCTGCTTCCTTGAGCTTTTTGACATCGTCATAGAGCTTGGACGCGTTCATGGGGTCGTTGAGCCTTTCCTTGATGGACGTCATGGCATCCTCTGCAAGGTCCATGCCCATCAGGAGGTTCTTGACCTCTTCGAGCTTGATGAGACCATCCCTGAAGTCCTCTGCGGCCTTCTGCATCTGGCCAACGGACTTGGTCATGGCCTTTTCGAGACTTGTGACGACTATGCCGTCCTTTTTGTAGTTCTCGATCATTTCCTTGAGCTCTTCCTTTGCCCGGATGACCTCAATGTTCTTAGGCTCAGCGTCATCCTTTTTCTTTTCGCGCTTGCCTTTTCTATTGAACCCGAGCTCCTTGAGCCCCTTTCCCAATGCTCGCTTAGCCATCTTCGATCATCTCCTCGGCCAATGCCATGTAGGCCAGGGAACCCTTGCAGTCAGGATCGTAGAGGATGACGGGCTTTCCAAAGCTGGGTGCCTCGCCAAGCCGGACGTTCCTTGGGATCCTGGTCTTGTAGACCTTCTCTGCGAAGTATTCCTCGACCTCTGATACGACCTGGTTGGACAGGTTCGTCCTCTGGTCATACATCGTCATGAGGATACCTTCGAGCTCGAGCTCTTCATTGAGTCCGTTCTGGACCAACGCGATGGTGTCCAAAAGCTCGCTCATTCCTTCCAATGCGTAGAACTCGCACTGAAGGGGTATGAGAACAGAATCTGAAGCTATGAGACAGTTGAGTGTGATGAGTCCAAGGGACGGAGGACAATCGATGAAGATGTAGTCATAGTCGTCCTTGACCTTTTCCAAGGCATTGGTCAGGATCATCTCTCTGTCCTCTACGTCCACAAGCTCGATGCCTGCACCAGCAAGCTGGACGTTCGATGCTATGAGATCGAGGTTCTCAAGCTCTGTGTGAAGTATCGCATCTGCGACCTCGCACTGGCTCACGAATATCTCGTAGATGGTGTACTCGATATCGTTCTTATCGAACCCGAGACCTGATGTGGCGTTACCCTGGGTATCAGTATCTATGACCAACGCCCTCTTTCCCTTAACTGCAATGGATGCAGAGAGGTTTATCGATGTGGTCGTCTTGCCGACGCCGCCCTTCTGGTTCACTATGGAAATGATCTTTGCCATTTGCTCACCGTTGCCCCTGAATGTTTATGGATCAATCCTCGTATATCGGTCCTAGGACCGTGAACTGACTTTTTCGGATCTCCACAGCATGCATCTCCATGCTATGTCGTGTTGCACGCATCTTCTCGACCTGAAGATACCTGTGCAGCTTTCCCTGCTTTCTCTTGAGTCCGAGCATCACAATGCCATCGGACAGGAACCCTTCATCACCCAACAGCTTTGACTCACCGTCCAGTGTGGATTCCATGATAATGAACGAGACCAGACCCTGGTCCCGTAGCATCTCGAAGAAATGGTAGATCTTCTTCCTGACGACCTGTGGTGTCTCCACACCACGCATCAGGGAGTAGAGTGCACCAAGGGAGTCGAACGCGAACACTGTGAACTTGTCCTTGTAGATGCCCTTGAAGTGCTTGATAAGGTCCTCTGTGAAACCCAGGTAATCGATCTTATCGATGTTGTCGCCATGGGTCTTTCTGAGCTCGGAGAAGTCTGATATCTGCATGTTCAGACTGATGTCCATACCAATGCTCTTGATGGTCCTCAAGTGGGACCGGACAGACTCCTCGAGGGTCGTGTACAAACCGAACTCGTCCTTGTCCTTGAGATATGTGGACATGATATTGTGGACGAATGTGGTCTTCATGGAACCTGGAGGTCCCCTGACTATGATGACCATTGGAGGCTGTACATCGGTCGCGAACACATCGCCAAGTCCTTCTACAGTGTCCTTGAACATCTTTTTCCCCCTTTTCCCAATTTAGACCTACGGACCCTCTCGCCTCAAGCGGCCATACGTTCTCCCACCCCAGGCCCGCGACCCAGGGAACTCACGGCCTCGTCCTATCAAGACGAACACCGTGAGAATACGGTAGCCATTGGCGTTCGTAATAACCCAAATCATAGAACGGATATATAAGTTGTGTTATAATTCAGCTTATAGAGGCTTTTAATCCACCAGTGCAGTAAAAAACATAGAAATAGCTATGACCGCGAAAGGCCCACGTCAGCGACAACGTGAGCGATCCCTGGAGCATAGGATTTTATCCTGTGCCATTTGTGAGATATCACTTCGAACCCAGCATTATTTGCGGCGACCTTAACACGAGACAATGGCCTTGTGGCCATCTCTTCGACAGGGCATGTCTCATGGTAATGGACCGTTGCTTTGTCATTGATCAAGGTCATGCCCTTCTCCAAGAACTCATGGGTGGTCCCGACATATCCCATAAGCAGACGGTCCGCTTTCTTGGGTGGATCGAAGTGACGGTTATCACCAAGGACCGGAGTTATCTTGGAGATCACCCTGTTGAGCTCGATGTTCTCTTTCAGGTAAGCGAACGCTTCCGGGTTGAGCTCAAGGGAATAGACCTGGTCTGCACCAGCATGGACCGCAAGTGGTAGTGAGAAGTATCCTATCCCAGCGAACATGTCAATAACGGTCTCGCCAGTTGCATCAACGTTCGCCATCCGTATCCGTTCATCCACATTGCCAGACGAGTACATTATCCTGGTCACATCGAAGTTGAACTTGATGCGGTTCTCGATATGGGTCGTCTCGGTCCGCTCCCCATGGACCACTCGCATCTGAGGTTGCCTGAGCGTCCCCTCGACACCGCCTGTTGGGACGACCACAGTATTTGCACCCAGCACCTCAGCATAGACCGCGGCGACCTGGCGCTCTAGAGGTGAGTCGAGCCGAAGGACCAGGACATCGCCGAAGAGTTCCCACTTCATCGGTAGGCCTGCAATGGTATCTTCTGGAAAGTTCAGCTCTCGAAGTCTGTCAAACACCCTGACCGCTGGATCGATCGGTACTACCACAGGACGCTCATCGGACCGGGTCTGGACGCTAGCTCCAACATCCGAAAGTGGTAAGGGTGTGTCTTCCGGACCGGTCCTTGAGTGGATCGCTGCGTCTATCTGGTCTGTGGTGATGTCCGAGACCAGAGGTATTTCTAAAGAACCATCGACCAAAGCAAAACCGATGGACTTATCCACGAGCTTACATTTGAAAAGAAGCTCTCTGTAGACCTCCACGACCTCCTTGGGAAGGACGAGGACAGGATAGGACGACCGTCCATCATCGGCCATGGGCGAGCAGTGACTGGTCGATATTAATAGTTTATCGACCATCACCGAGCCGATGAGACCAAAGGTCATTGTGAACATCGGAATGCCTGCTTCCGGCAAGAACTTCGGAAGGACGTATGCTGCAGAACATGACATCGTGTTCTTTTCAACGGGGGATGTGGTTCGGTCCATATGTAAGGACCGTGGTCTGGAGCCGAACTCGGTAAACTGCACGGCGATCTCCCAGGAGCTGAAAGCGATAGGCCCAAGCGAGCTGACCGTCAGGGTTCGCCAGAAGGCCTTGGACACGGGAGCGGAGGTCGTTATCCTGGAGGGTATGAGATCTGTGCCAGAGATAGACCTCCTTCGTGAGGTCTTCGATGTGACAGTGATAGCGATCGTGGTTGGTCGAGGTGAACGGCTCAACAGGTTGATGGGCAGGGGTAGGACCGACGACGACCCGAGCAAGTTCAATACCAGGGACGAGAGGGAACTGGACTATGGGGTCGGGGATGCCATTGCCCTTGCTGATATGTACCTGCATAATGCTGGGACGGAGGAGGAGGGACTGACAAGATATGCAGCGCTTGTTGAGCAGGTGCTCGGGTCCAGATAAATGTACTTAGCAAAACTACATCAACCACCCAGTAATTGGAAAATGGATAGTATGCCTTTCTGTCCTAATTGCAACTACTTCATGCAGACCATCGAGTCCGAGACCTGTCCGAAGTGTGGCGATTCCCTCGAGTTCTGCAAGCTTGGTGATTCCAATTTTGGCCTTAATGAGAAGCCACAGGAACCTCCTGTGGACACCGAGGTCAGGATATGTCCCATATGTGGTGCAGATGCTCAAAGGACAAGGGATAAAGGCTACAACTTCGAGATCATGGGCGAGAAGATACCGGTCTATGGTGTCAAGAAGGTCTCAATGAACATCGAGAAGCGGGCCATCACTCAGCAGACCGTCACCTTCGATGGATGGGAATGCACCAATGGCCACAAGGTCTATACAACTGCCAAGAGCGTCGACAGGGCTCTCTGCCCGATCTGTCGTGACTCGCTAAAGAAGTTCGGGGACCTCATCAAGACGTGCTCTCACTGCGACCAGAACTTCGAGACCAACTTCTTCGTTGAACGTGACCCGGACGAGCTTTTGGCAGAGGAAGGATGGGTGAAGGTCGACTCGATCGAGAAGAAACCAGAGGACCCTGGCCCACCACCTGAAGAGTGATCATCTTTTGAAAGTGTCCTTGACCTTCCTTTCAACAGCATCGAGCTTCTTCTTTACCGCAGGGAACCTTCCCTTTTCCTCGACCTGGTATAGGAACACACCTCCAGCCAGTGCTACAGCGGCAAGCCCCAAGAAGAGGTATCTGGGCCACTGGGGGAACGGCCGCCTCACACCGAACGAGGTGTCAGGTATGATCCCGTCGACACCAAGCGCCGTCAGGTTGATGTTACCGGTCTCATCTGGATTATCACCAGTAGTGGCGATGTCCCAGGCCTCGTCCGGGAAGTGACCCTTGGAACGCATGACGACCGTTCGTCCATTGACACCGTAGTTGAACTTCAGCTCCATTCTGATGACGTAGGTCGCCTGGTATGTGTCGCTGTGTCCCTTGATCCGAAGCGAATATGGTCTGGTCCGGTTAGAGGCGATGTAGTCCTCACTGATCGTGACCTTCAGTCCATTGATTGTGCTGCTTGCATCATCTGGAACTGTAGCTTCTGTGAACTCGGGGGGATGGCCTACCTTGGATATCTGTCGTTGCTCGTTCTCGTTTAGGGCTTCGAAGATCTCCAGGGTAAGGGTCATGTTGGTCATGGGAACCGGGTATCGGTTCGTCATGTTCATCTCGAGCCATCCCTGTTGGCCTGGTTCAAGCTGGGGGGTGACCTCTATCCCGATATCAGGTATCAATGAAGGATGCGATACCTCTACGTCGAACTCGGCTGCGCTCCCCTCGACCACCCCCCCGACGCCCATGAGCCCGGTCGCCGGGGATATTAAAAAAGCAGTACCAGCAGTAACATCATCGGTCCGGGACCAGGCGGCCTACCACCTCTGCCCCGACCACCTCCAGGATCGTCATACATGCCCTGGTTGTTCTGCTGCTCGTACATCTCTGGATACTGTTCCTGGTCCAGGTCGTCCTCCTGGTTCTTCTTGTTCTTGGACCTGACAACCAGAATGACGATGAGCAGGATTATGAGGAGGATAACACAAAGGACGATAAGGAAGCATGGCCAAGCCTTCATAGCTACAAATCCTGGCGTGACACCGAGCTTGAAGTTGATGTCGCCCTCTGCATCTTCATAGAGTGAGATGTCCAGGTAGTGTCTGTTGTTCTCGATGCCAGTGACAGCTTCGGAGGAGGTACCCCTTGAAGGGATGAACTGGGGTCGTCCCTCGATGGTAAGACCTTCTGGCAGCATCACATGGTAGTTGGACGTCCACTCCTCGAGGCCACCTATCGGGAAGTTGATCTCTCGTGAGTAGACGGTCATGGCGTTTTCCTTTTTGATCTCGGGATTGGTGATATCATCGACCACGACCTTTCCGTTGATATCGATCTCGAACATCAGCGGCTGTGCATCGGTCATGTCACCGATGTTCCCATCGAAGGTCGATGAGTTGTCCAGGATGACAGAGACGGATGAACCGTCCTTGAGGAAAGGTGTGACGTTGCCAATAAGGATCTTGGACATCTCATCCTCCACATACTCGGGTGTGATGAGCCCTTCCTGGAACGCCAACCTAATGGCGTCAGCATTGATGATATCGAACGTTACACGCTCTGGGAGAAAGGTGTCGATGGCGATGGAGTCTGGATCCAACCTATGAAGCCTAGCATCCACATTGAAGTGGACCGGGAACTCCACGGCTGTCGGTCCAGTGAGCTGGACGTCCTTGATGTCCACATCGATGTCAGCGATGGCCCTGGAGGTGTCATACTGCGGAGCAATAGAGGAGGCTATGGCGAGGGTGTTAAGACCACCTTCGAGTGTGTAGGTGGACCTGTCACCGCTTGTTGCCGAAGCTGTCCTGAACTCAAGGATCAGGTGGTCTGGAAGCTTGATGTTGAGTGTGTAATGTGCATCTGTGCCCAGGTCCAGGTCAACGCTGGTTGTCGCCCCAGCGTTGAGGAATCCTCTTGCGGCCCAGGCAGAGATCTCACCAGTAAGACTTGGAGTGATGGTCTCTGTGGAGACCAGTGTCGCAATTATCGGTCGCTCAGTTCCCATGATGTTGTAGGTTGTGGTCCCCTCGGTCTTCTTCTCAAGCATGTAAGGTGGAACCATATTGTCCAGAGTGGTCATGTCCCAGGTAAGCTTGAGGGCAGAGTTCGTGGCATTGAGACCCTCATTTAACCGCTCTTCTAGATCGTCCAGAGAATCGTCGAGGTAGGTCTCGATGGAATCCATGTTCACCATCTTCGATGTGTAGAGCAATCGAAGAGTATCAGCGCTGAGGAACCGCAGGCCAGTTAAGGCAACTGGGGGTTCGAACCCAACCATGTCACCATCGATCACCTTGACATGCAACGGAGATGAGGTGATGTCCAGCTGGTCAAGCTCCTTCATGTCCATGTTCACAGTGATATCCCAATCCTCCTCGGACTGTCGCTGGGGATTGTCGGCCTGGACCTCAAGTCTTATCTGCGCAGTGAGGGGGGTTGTATCATCCAGTGCATCCAATGTGATGATGGAAAAAGAGCTGTCCTCGAGCTCTGTTGCATCAAGTCCAGCTTCGGATGAAAGGAGGGATGCTGAAAGTGTTGCCTGATGGTCAGGGTCCTCGATGTTGTGGATGTAGATGTCCTTGTAGAAGACATATGATAGCTTGTGACCCTTCTGAACATAGAGGGTCATGTCGTCCCTGATCATTCCGCCTGCGAGCAAGCATCCAGATAAGAACTCTTCGGGATCATTTATCGTGAACTTCCCAAGCTCCTCTGCTGTAAAATAACTACTTGTGTCCAAGTTAAGAGTGCATGACATCGTGTAAAGAATAGGTGGGTCGTAGGCATCGCCACTGACGCCACCTTCCAATGATGTTGGGTTAACAGTAAGGCTCCAACCGGAAATGGTGCTGCCAGGGTATGGCTGGACGATGTACTCGCCGAACAGGGACTCGATCTTGTTGTCCACCTGGTCCAGGGCCGGTGACGAGGCATTGCCGCCTGTCATGTTCCTTATCTCGTCTGCGGAGAGGGATGCGTTGGCGGTCTCTATCTCATGGACCTTGATGGTCGAGGTGATGCTCACTGTCATCGCATCCTTGTATTTCACATCCAGGGACCACTCGATCCAGTCGTTGGCCGCGGTCTCATCGGCACGTGTGGTCGTTGTCGAAGCACCGAGGTACATGGCGCCTCCCACGAGGATGATGAATGCTGCGAACAAGCCTATCAGGATCGTGTTCATCCTACGGCTTGACGGGGTTGGTTCGGGTACAGCGCCAGGGGTCATGGTACATTCTAGATGATAAGGTGTTAAAATATCTTTTGTGAGCATCAGGTGGATTGAGACGCTAGGCTGAAAGAACAGAAGTTGATGAAATTACCGAGCGAGCAGGGGAGCGGGGGAGAGGCTCTTCGATAAGTTTGCTTCGTCATGCCATTTGTGTCGCAAACTTATCGCTCCCGTCGCGATATCCCGTCGATGGCAATTGATATCGCCTGGACATCGATGTTAGGTTAATCTTCGCTGTGACCTAAACATCGATGCAGCGCAGCGAGGTCTGGGGGTGGAAGGTGGGTAGGTCGGGGACTCTGACGGTATCGTCCATGACGATACCTGGCGCTTATGCTATCCATTGAAAGAATAAAAGAAGAAAGAGGACGGCCTTTTAGGCCGTCCACATCACATCATGCTCACAAATTAACCGGTGTCTTGTGAAGCTCGATGCCCAGCTTGTCCTTTGGAAGACCAAAGGCCATGCCGTAAAGCTGTGAAAGGTGCATCACTGGCATGCCGTATCCCTCTCCGAGCTCGGCCTGACCGATATCGAACTGAAGATGGCAGAACGGACAGATATCGATGATCATCTCCGCATTGGCATCCTTCATGTTGTCGAGCTTGGTCTTGGTAAGCTTCATGGAAAGGTCCTTGTTCCTTGCCCTTACACCACCGCCTGCTCCGCAGCACATCTGCTTCTCCTTGTAGTCGATGTTGACCGCTCCGACAGCCTCCACCAGGTCCTCGAGGATGGTGGGTCTCTCTGGGTCATCGACCTTCTTGTGCTTGGATGGCTTGAGGAAATGGCATCCATAGTGGATAGCCACGTTGTATGGCTGCTGAGCCTCACAAAGCTGCTTGATCTTGTCCACACCGACCTCGTTGTAAAGGACGTCTGCGAAATGCTTGACCTTGTACTTGCCAGTGTATGCCAGGCCGTCCTCTTCCTTGAGGATGGCGTTGATCTTGTTCCTCTTCTCCTCGTCACCATTGAGGATGTGGGCCACATCGAACAGTGAGCCATAGCATCCGTTGCAGATGACGACGACATCGAGCCCTTCCTTCTCTGCCAGTGCAAGGTTCCTTGCACCGACAACGAGCCAGGTCTCCTCGGAAAAGGACCTGGTCACGCCAGGGGCAGGGCAGCAGGAGAATCCCTTGATGTCCCTATACTCGACGCCGAGCTTATCAAAGACCACACGGGTGGCGGACTCGATACCAGGGTATCGCAGTGGTGCGATGCATCCTAAAAAGAAAGCGTATGCCATCTTTACTCCTCCTTTGTCCCGATGAGCTCATCGAAGTGCATGGCCATCATGAGCCTCTGCACAGAGGACAGTGCCTTGGGATTTGCGAGGGTGGTATCTGGTACCTCCTCGAGACCCAGGTGCTGCCTGGTCTTTTTGATCTCATCGTTTATCGGCACCATATGACCTGTTTTGAGCAGGAAGCCAGCCGTCTTACGGTGGGCCTCTCCCATGTAACCCTTCTCCACAGCCATGTTCCTGATCGCGAAGATGATCTCTGGGATGTCGACGCCCCTTGGGCATCTCTCGTAGCAGGTATAACATGTGGTGCACGCCCACAGGTCGTCACTCTCCAGAACGGTAGGCAGACCGAGCTGCGCCATCCTTACGACCTTCCTTGTCCTGAAGGCAGTGAAGTATCCAGAGGCACAGGAGCCGGTGCATGTTCCGCACTGGAAACAGAGATTGAAGGTGTTACCAGCACGCTTGGCGACCTCCTTTGAGAACTCTGTGTTCGGTTCAATGAACTCGCTCATGTTATCACTGAACCCCAGAACAATGATCCAGTATATAATTGATCCTAGGTGTTGCCTTCGAGGGCAACACCACTCACTTGGAAGAATGGATGATGTCGAGAACAGGCCCAAGACCCTCGTCGAACATAGCGTTGTTCACAACTATCTCGACCAGTCTGTAGGTTGCCTTCGGATGTTGTGTGGCCAATCCCAAGCAGGCTTTCATTAGCAGGAACATGTAATGGTCAGAGTTCATCACAGCGCTCTCGACAAGGACCTGATATCCTTCCTCGACAAAGGCCTCGGTCAGTTCTGGATCGTAAAGCGTGATCCTCTCGATAGGCTCCATTGGGTCTGTGTCCCCAAGGTCTGGACAGATACCCCCCATCTTGCGACGGACCTTCTTCATGTAGCTTGCAGGGACCATTGTAGGGCCTGTCTGTGCCCGTTGAGAGGCCTCTGCTCGAATATGGGTTGACTCGAGGATGAGCGTGTTATCATAGACTATCAGGCCTGGACCATCCTCCATGAACGGCCTCACACGGACAACCACGATATCTGTGCGGGAATCGGTGAGGCCACTATCGAGCAAGAATGCCGTTAGCGCATCCGTCTCGAGCTCTATCTCATGAGCCATGGTGAAGAGGTCTGGAAATGCTCGCTGGTCCTGAATGTCAATATCATCATCGGTATAACCCATGACCTTGCCATGGTCGAGGCACCTTGCCTCTAAGGGTAGGACCGCACCTGCAGTCTTGAACGATGATGGTGGAAGGTTCGTGGGTTCTGGTGCGCCCAAGGATGGTTGGACCAGGATAGCTATCGGACCATCTTCCATATCTCCCTTGGTCTGCCAGTGGACGATATGTGAGAAGACCTCCTTCTCGGGATGGATGGCCTCGTAGTAGTAGGAGTCCAGGCCTGTCCGGATGGTCATTGCATCTGGGGTGTCGATCCCAAGGTCCTCAGTAAGGACAGGGACCGGGATGGCCACAAGGTCCTTGAGTGTGTGATAGCCAAGGTCGAAGAGTGGTTGGACCATTTCCGGTGTGATCCCATCGATGGTAACGTAATCCTTCCTAGCATCCTTTAGTTGCTTATCGAGCTTGCGGCGTTCCTCGTCTATTCCCAAGACCTCGAAGGCCACCTCACCGCGCTTGGCCAAGGCAATGGCCTTGTCGCGTTTCTCTATGGAAGCTGCAAGATGTTCCAGTAGTGGTCTGTTGGCATTGAACCAGTAGTCGCGAAGCCATATCTCGTCATGGGTCAGTTCCAGCTCGAGGGTTAGCCTGTCAATGATATGCTGAGTGTGTTCTTGCAGGGCCCTCTCGTCTAGGATATGCGAGTGGATGGAGTCTATCTGTTCCTTGATAGCACCCATCTTCGACTCCATGTCGAGGGCCTTCTTCTGGAGCGCTTCTACCTTGATGTCGAGCTCCTGCTTTCGTTCGATGAGGCTTTCCCTCTCAAGGACCTGTTTATCGTGATCCAATATGAGCTCCTTGGTGACCTCGAGCATCTGGTCGATCTTGACCTCCCTATCGGTGTACGTCTTCCAGAGCTTGTCCTCGGCATCAGGGTCTGATGCAAGGACCAAGATGGCGCGGGTCCGGTCGTCCAGGTCGTCGGGGAGGTGTTCTTCTTCTTCCTCGATCTCTTCTTCAGGCTTAGGCTCGGGTTCTGGCTCGGGCTCCTCAGAGGTGTCAGGGACATCCTCGACCTCTTCCTCATCCTGAGGATCACTATGCGAAGGATCTGAAGAATCGTCAGATCCGATAGGATCATCGTCATCTGCGACCGTGACCTCAACGAGTTCTTCGTCGTCGTCTATAATGATAGCGGCTACAACTGCCTCATCATCCTCGATCGTGTCAACTATTGTCGGAGATGTCTTCTTCTTCATAACAGGCCGCTTGCTGGACCCCTTGATAGGACGAGGGCTGCGCCCCATTTTGCGCTTTGTCTTCCTCTTGATGGGGCGAGGCGCCATAGGTCAGGTTCACCCCTTCTTCTTGGCCTTCATCTTGTACCTGTTGAGAAGCTCCTCCTCAGGTGGTGGAGGAGTGGATGGCTCTGCATCCACCTGGGCTATCATCTTCAGGTCCCTTGCGAGCTCGCCATACCATTCAACGAGCTCCTTGAGGTCTGTTATCCTGATGTAACTTCCACGGCAGCGTGTGACGACCTCCATAAGGAGCTTCTCGTCAACGTTACCACCGATGCCAGCTGCATTTATGACCACATCGGTCCTTGGAGCCAGCTGTTCCATGACGATGCGGAGCACCTGATGCTCCGTGTCTGGTTTGGTGGGCCTGCCGTCTGTGAGAATGACTATCATCTTGACCTTGTTCGAACCGAACT
>JANQNL010000058.1 GCA_028279585.1 Thermoplasmatota archaeon | reverse complement strand
TGGTTGGAAAGGGGTAGGGCCTCTTTTGAGTGCCCCATCTTCTCGAACATGCTCGGCCAGTGAGCGGCCCCACGAGATGGGGGAACGAACCAGTGGAGGACACCATCGTCCAGCTTTCTGGGCCACCTCATCTGCTTTGGCTTAGTAGCCTTTACCTTGGAGCTGATGAGCTTGAGCATCTCCAGGACCAGGACCATCCCTCCCTTGTCCATCATGTCCTGTTCCGGCTCTACATAGAAATAATGGTCAGGACCAAGATATCTGGTGTACACCCACTTGACCCCCTTCATCATGTCCTTTTCCAGAACGGTCATGTCAAGGAGCTCGGAGTCCGAGATGAGCGTCCGGTTCTCGTTGAACAGGATAATGGGGGCAAGCTCAGGGAGGACGAAGTAGACATTGGAACCCTCGGTCCTGGCAGGATCGTATCGCATCTGGAAGTAGAGCTTGGCCTTTTTGGACCTGAAGGGAACGATGATCTCCCCCCGCCTCTCATACCAGTGGGCCATTTTCAGGCTCGCATCTTCGATGGTCAGGTCGTTCGCAAGGGTCGTGAGCAATCTGCAGCCTGACCTCAACCTGAAGCGGTGGAACGCTCCATTTCCACAGATTATTGAGAGGAACAGTAGAACAGCAGGGGCTGCGAGGGCAACAAAGGGGGCCTCGGCAGTGTACATCACCCAGTACATTCCCAGTGTCAGAAGGAATAGGACAACACCGGTAACGGCGAGGACTGCGATCTCGATGTTGAGCCTCTTCCTCAACCGCTGATCACTCATCCTTCTTCCTCCGCCTCTTTCCCTGCTTCTTCTTCGGTCTCTTCTCCTTCACAGTCTCTCTATCAAGGGAGAACTCCGGCCCTTCCTGGGGGCCACCCAGACCGAGAGGGATACTGTCATCTACAGCTTCAACGAACCCTGCAAGGTCCTCTTTGGATGGGAAACCGAGAAGCAATTTCGTCCCAAGCAGCCCGGCCCTCTTCTTGACGATAGCACGCTTGTTCTTTTCAGATACAGTATAGGAACGCAGCTTCGAATACGGATAGAAGATGATGCCGACGAGGACACCCTTGTCCGTGACCGCCACCATTTTTGGCATCATGAGTATGAACAGGATACCCATGAGCTCGAGACTATCAACGATAAGCAACACGATGGCGAGGGCCCCACCATCACCCTGGACGTTCAGGATGTCGATGATGAACACGAGGATGAAGGCCGCTGTGAACACAACGATGTTGGCAAGGTTCACAGACAGCTCGGACTCGAAGGTCGTATGCGAGTCGAACAGCACCTCTCCCTTGACGAACTTTCTCCAAAAGAAGTTGGCAACGATATCGAAGACTATGATGCCAGCAACGAGTATGTTGAAAAGGACCTTGGCGTAGAGGAAGGTGTCTGTAAGGTCCATGCTACTTACCCTTCATCCCTGGTAAGGTATGATCACGACAGGGACTGTGCTCTTTGCCAGGACGTCGGTGACTATCCACTCTGCGACCAATGCACCGGAGGAACCGCCCATGATGATGAGGTTGGCCTTCTCCTCTTCGGCAGTGTCAACGATGGTAGGGACAACGTTGCCCTCGATGGTCTTGGTCTTGACCACGACACCGATGTCCTTGCCCTTCTGCTCAAAGATCTCCAATGCTTTCTGTCCATCATCCCCCGATTGCAGTGGGTCAAGAATATGGATGGCAATGACCTCGGCCTTTAGGTTCCTGGCCATTGTCAGAATGTAGTCGGCGTTCTTTCGTGCCGGTCCAGTGCCCGCTGTAGGAACAAGGAATCTCACAGGTTAGCCCCCTTCAGGCCATATGGCCCAATTCCCCAAATCCACCCAGCATATTAAAGATTGGGGTCACTACTTATCGCAGGTGTCGCAGACCAAGCAGTCATCCACAGTGATATCATCGGAATGGAAGTAGTGTAAAAGGCCCCTCTCTCGGATCAGGTTGCACAACCCACAGATCTCCCTGGTCACGGTGCTCTTTTCATCCAGGACCTTCTGGGCAGATGTTGCGATAGCATCCTGGACAAGCAGCTGCATCTTGTCGTCCTCGATGATGTCAGCGATGTCCTTTGCCCTTTTGTCCTTGAGGTACTGGGAGACAGCAGATGGGGTCACACCAACAAGCTCAGCGACCTTGGCCTGGGTCATTGTATCCTTTTTCAAAAGCTCGACAGCCAGACCTCTGCGCATGACCGGTAGGACATACCAAACAATGACCTCACAGGGAATCTTTTCCATGGTTTCACCCTCGATCCGAATGATTCACGGCGTTAATCTGCAACGAACATTCCATATTTAGAACTTACTCTCCTTTCCATGCTCAAAAGGATGCGTCAATGAGTGATGAACGTTTATGTACAAGTTCTTCCGTGAACCGTTCATGAAGTTCGTTCTCCTCATGTCGGGAGGTATCGATTCCCCCACTGCTGGACACACGCTCCTGTCACAAGGCGCCCAGGGCATGGCCATACACATGGACAACCAGCCATTGGTCAAAGGTCTGGACATTGAGAAGGGAAAGAGGCTTGTTGCTCAGCTTTCCAAGGTCAACGACACAATGTTCCCCCTGATCTCCATCCCACATGGACCGTTCCAGCAGGAGGCCCATGACAACTGTCCAGCCTATCTGCAGTGTGTTCTTTGCAAGCGCCAGATGATGAGGATGGCATCCATGGTGGTCAAGGAGCAAGGTTACGATGTCATAGTTACAGGAGACTCTCTTGGCCAGGTAGCCTCCCAGACACTGGAGAACATCCGCACCGAAGAAAATGCAGCTTCCGTTCCTATCCTGCGACCACTCATCGGCTGGGACAAACAGCAGATAGTTGACCTGGCAAAGGAGATAGGCACGTTCGACATTTCAGCCTCTGAGGCCGAACCCTGCCCTATGGTCCCAGAAAAACCAGCCCTCCGTGCCACGATCAAGGACGTCGAGGAGGCCGAGGCCAACCTGGACTTGGACAGGATAATGAAAGAGGCCTACGAAGGCATCGAGATATTATGGGGTGAGCTTGATGGATGGGGTAGAGAAGAAGCTTGAGAAACTGCGTAAGCTTATAGCTGAAAAGGATGGACTGCTCGTCGGCCTGTCCGGCGGAGTGGACTCAACCCTTATCGCCAAGGTTGGCTTCGACGTGATGGGGGAGAAGTGCGTGGGGGCTGTGGCCAAGACCGACACCGGAAGGACCGGCGAGTTCGAGCACGCTGTAGCGACCGGCAAGGAGATCGGGCTCAAGGTCCTGACCTTCCCGTTCGAGAACCTCGAATTAAATGACGTCCGTCACAATTCTGTTCACAGGTGTGCCCAGTGCAAGGAGGCCATCGGAAGGAAGCTACTCGATGTGGCCAAGGAACAAGGTCTCTCAACGGTCGCCTTCGGAGTGACCTCAAGCGACCTGGACCAGTATAGGCCCGGCATCAAGGTCGCAGACGATCTTGGTATTTGGCACCCCCTCATCGATGCAGGACTTACGAAGACAGAGGTCCGGATCCTTGCAAAGGAGCTGGGATTGAAGGTGTGGGACAGACCTTCCGAGTCATGTCTCGCAACCAGGCTTCCATATAATACTCATCTCGACGACAAGCTCCTCCACCGGATCGATCAGGCCGAGGTGTTCCTCCACGACCTTGGCATCAAAATCTGCAGGGTCAGACTGCACGAGGATGTGGCCCGTATCGAGGCTGGCCCCGAGGACATGGAGAGGCTGTTCACGGACCGGGAAAGGATCGTAACACAGCTCATCGCCCTTGGGTTCAAGCACGTGACCTTGGACCTTTCGGGTTACACCAGCGGGTCCATGGATGCAGGGCTCAAGTGAAGCACTCCAGAATATCCCACCCACCAATGCCTCCCCACCCGCGACCTCCGCTGGCTCGCCCCTCTCCCCGGCTCACCTGCTCGGCCGCCTAATCTTCTGGAGTTGCTGGTTAGATTTAGTCCAGTCCCGCAAAAGTGGATATAACGTCTGTTCATTGGCCCAACTGATGCGTTACAAGCAGTACGAGCTGGACCCCTTCCAGATCGAGGCATATAAATCACTCGATAAACGAAGGTCCGTCATCGTATCTGCAGCCACTGGGACCGGTAAGACGCTCATTGCTGATTTTGTGATATCGAAGTATGTCCCGTCCGGCTCCAAGGTGGTCTACACTTCCCCCATCAAGGCACTGTCCAACCAGAAGTACAGGGACTTCTCCGCAGAGTATGGCAAGGACAAGGTCGGGTTGCTGACGGGGGATATTCAGATCAATCCCGATGCACCCCTTGTGATAATGACCACAGAGATCTACAGGAACATGCTCCTGGCCAACGATCCCTGGGTTTTGGATGTGACCTACGTCATCTTCGACGAGGTCCACTACGTGTCCGACTTCGAAAGGGGGGCCATCTGGGAGGAGTCCATCATCTTCTCACCACCAGAGGTCAGGTTCCTGTGCTTATCAGCGACCATCCCCAACGCTCGGGAGTTCGCCGATTGGATAGAGAGCGTACAGAAGCATCGGGTGGATGTTGTGGAATGGCACAAAAGAGCAGTGCCTCTGGAGCATCTCGCCTTTGACACAGACCTAGGTGTCACCACCATGGACAGGCTCTTGGACAGTGCAGGTCACGCACCTCGTAAGAAGAGAAGGCGCGGTAAGAGGCGGAAGAACTGGAAGGGGGCAGACTACTTCCCGCCTTACCACGTGGACCTCATCGAGGACCTTGAGGAGTCTGACAGACTTCCAGCCCTCGTCTTTGAGTTCTCTCGGAAGGGATGTCTCGAGAAGGGCACAGAGCTTGCCAACGTCAAAGATCTCTCCTCGAACGAAGGGAGAGCGATGGCCGCCGAGCTCATCAAGCAGCATATCCCAGAGCAGGTCATGGACCTTCCAACCGTCGAAGCGGTCCGCAACGCCCTGATGCGGGGCATCGGCATCCACCATGCAGGTCTCTTCCCCCCCATCAAGGAGGTGGTGGAGAAGCTCTTTGCGGCTGGCCACATCAAGGTCCTCTACGCCACAGAGACCTTCGCACTGGGGGTGAACATGCCGGCCAGGTCTGTGGTGTTCACTGGTCTTCGCAAGTTCGACGGACGCGGGATCCGCCCTCTGATGTCGAAGGAGTACTACCAGTGCGCCGGTCGTGCAGGTCGGCGTGGCATAGATGAGATAGGCTACGCTATCACGCTGGTGGACAGACGCTCCAGCGACCAGGTGGTGCTTGCAGAGCTTCTTGGCAAAGACCCAGAACCGATTATTTCTCAGTATGCTCTCTCTTACAACACCGTCCTGAACCTGGTGGACAAGCACAAGCCAGCGGAGCGCGAGAAGCTTCTACGCTCCAGTTTCGATTACTACATCCGCAAGCGCGAGAAGCGCCACATGTGGGTGATGCGCAGGTACAAGGCATACCTCAAGACCCTCGAGTCCCTAGGATATATCATCGGTGACCACATCACGGCCAAAGGACAGTTCGCCACCCGCATCTACTTCCAGGAACTGGAGGTCTCGGAGATCTTTACGACCGATGTCCACACCCAGCTGGACGATGTAGAACTTTGCGTGCTACTTGCAGCATTGGTCTATGAAGAGCGGCGTGGCCAGCATTTCAAGTTTGACCACAAGAAGGAGATCTACAGACACATCTTGGACGTGATAGACTCAAATGAGGTCTTGGTCCACTCGGTCAACTTCATGAGCCTGAAGAGATTGAGCTTCATGATAAGGATGTGGATGGAGGGCTGTGAGTTCGAAAAACTTTGCGAGACCACATCACTTCAGGAGGGTGACATCATCAGGTTCTTCAGGATGCTCATCGACCTTCTGAACCAGATACACAGGGCAGCAGGCGAGGGACCGATAGCACAAAGGACCCGCGTCCTTCGCTCATACATCGATAGAGATGTCGTGAGGATCGTCTTCTAAGCGAGCCAGTGGGCCCATTCGAGGCATTGCTCGAGGTGAACCGCTATCGAGGTTAGCTCGGATGGTGGCTTGAACTGGTCGTTGTCGAGGACGGCCTCGACGGCCTTGCGAACTGTTCCTGTTTCTTCATCGGATAGTGTCCACCCTTTGGAGTAAGCTAGCTCTCCTGCAGCAATGAGTTCTTTTGCGGCTTCTGTCTGGAACGCTGCTGTTACGTTCTCCTTGTAGAGGTCCTTGAGCTCGTCCTCGAACTCCTCTGTGTAGAGGAACTTGAACGCCTTGTCCCTGGCAGTGACTATTCGCTTCTGGGCACTGGCATGGTCGTTCTTTTCCATGAAGGTCCTGACGGCAGCGATATCCATCTTGATCGAGGCGTGGGACTTGTCCCCTTCTGCATCCCGGACCGCCTTTGCTTGTGCCTTCAGCTCATCGAGCTTCAGCTCCATCTCCTTCTCGATATCCGGACCAAGCCTTGCAGCGATATCCCTCACCGCGTGCTCGCCCTTCACATACCACTGGCCTTTCTTCGCTTTGTCCTCGACCCAACCCAGCCAGTTGTCCAGGTTGGTCTGGTCGTCAGGAGACATAAGCTCGAGAGAAGGATGTATCTAAAAATAGTTTAGGTCCGGGAAAGGGCGTTCTCGATATCCCCACGCACAGTCCCTTTCCCCTGCAACCCCACCCTGTACGCAACGATCTCATAGTCCCTATCGATGACCACCAACGTCGGGATCGCCGTCACCGAGTAGTCGTTGGCAACGTTCTTATTGTCCCTGGCGAACGTCCAGTTGTAATCGTTCTTCTCTCGATACCCCTGGAGCCGCGAGTTCGAGTCACCCATGTCAGTGCCGATGGAGATGAAGGAAACATTGGTCTGGTCCACCTCTGCCCACAGCTCCTTGAGCTCCTTCATCTCCTCCTTGCATGGGTCGCAAGAGAGGGAGAAGAAGTCCAGGACCACGACCTTTGGGCCTGTGGAGTTGACAGCGGTCCCATCGATGATCTGGTAGAGCGAGACCTCCTCGCCATAGACGTCCGTGAGAGAGAAGTCTTTGGCGGTCTCTCCCGTGAGATTGGATTGGAAAAATAAGGTTGGGAAGATGAAGACAGCTATGAGGACGCCGAAGATCACCAGGATGACCAGTCCCCCTAAGGCGTATCCTATGGGCCCCCCCATCCGAGGCTGCTTGTCCTCCTCTGGGGCCTCCTTCTTCGTCATACCTGACCATCCGTGTTTGTGTATATGACCGTTATGCCCATTTGTCCCTCGGACAGAAAGAATATACACTCTCAGTTCTATATGGAAGAACGATGCCAAGGCGCAAGTACGGAAAGCTCCAAAAGGCAATCACAACAACGCCCCAGGAGAAGTGCCGAGCATGTCGCAACGGCTACCCTTGTCCTATTCATGGTAAGCTTAACAAGCAACAAAGGGAACAGATGTTCTCGAAGAAGAAAGGCAAAGGTGGCGGTAAAAAACGATGAATGCCCTACGAAATCATTAAAATCGTCACATTTGCCATATGATAATTTCCCTTTTGGCCAAGTGTTAGATTCTTTAATGGGTTTATGGTCGTTTTCAACTTCTGCCAGGAATTATTTCGAAATACAATTTACATTCAACACGGTAAATAATTTGAAAATGCCCTATATACGGAATTTCGGTGGAAACGCTAATAAGTAAGTTGCCAGCATAATTATCGGGTGATAGTGATGGCGGACAGGGAAGCAGACAAGAGCATATCCAAGCAGGCCTTCATCAATAAACTACGAAGGTTAGCAGACGCATTAGAGGGAGAGAAGCCATTCCTGGTGCAGGTAAAAGGGGAAAAGGTATACGTTCCGAAAAAGGCAACCTATCATCTCGAGTTCGAGAACAAGAAAGGCAAGTCCTTTGATCTGGCGGTGAAGTGGAAGTAGGACCCCAAGGGTTTGGCGAGGCCCTATACGGGGAAGGTCCCATCAATCAGGTTAGCGTAGGCTAAAGGTTTTAACTCCGGTCACCGATTCCGGCCCACCGTTTTGGGGGGGTTCCCATGACAGTAATGGAAGGAATCGAACCAGCTATAGTATGGAAGTATTTTGAAGCGATATCCGCGATCCCTCATGGATCGAAGAACGAACAGGCCATCTCCGATTACATCAAAGGAGTGGGGGAATCCCTGGGTCTGGAGACCGTGCAGGACGAGGCCCTTAACGTGGTCATCAGAAAGCCTGCAACACCTGGCAACGAGAACAAGCCCATTGTTGTTCTGCAGGGACACATGGACATGGTCTGCGAGAAGAACTCAGACGTGGACCTGGACTTTAAGAAGGACGGCATTCAGCTGGACCTTCGTGGCGACTGGCTCTATGCAAAGGGCACCACCCTTGGTGCCGACAACGGCATAGGCGTCGCAGCAGGTCTTGCAGTCCTTGAGTCCACCAACATCGCCCACGGGCCTGTGGAGTGCCTCTTCACAACAGACGAGGAGACCGGACTGAACGGAGCGTTCAACCTGTCCGCGGACATCCTCAAGGGCAGGATGATGTGGAACCTTGACACTGAGGAAGAGGGAGCCATCTACATCGGCTGCGCAGGAGGAGCTGACACAAAGATCGCCCTCCCAGCCAAGTATGAGCCAGTGCCTGCGGGGTACGAGGTCCTGAACCTCAAGATCTCCGGCATGCACGGCGGTCATTCTGGTGTTGACATCCACGAGCAGCGGGCCAACGCCGTGAAGCTTCTGGTCATTTCGACCTTCGCTTCATCCGAGGGCAAGGGATTCCGTGTCGCATCGTTCCACGGTGGCGACAAGCACAACGCTATCCCAAGGGAAGCTGACGCGGTAGTTGCTATCGAATCAGGTGCAAAGGACGCGTTCGTCTCCGAGATGAACACATGGATCGACGGCTTCAAGGCCATGTACAAGACCATCGACCCAGACATCGCTTTGGAAGTCTCACCTGGCAGTGTCGACAAGGTCCTTGACGCTGACACCACCAAGAAGCTGTTTGGCCTCGGCGTAGGTCTCAACCACGGTGTGAAGTTCCACAGCTACGAGATAGACATGGTGGAGACATCAGCAAACCTTGCGTCCATCCACACAGAGGATGAGGTTGTAAGGTTCTACCTCTCCTCAAGGAGCTCCGTCCCACCATCCCTTGAGTACCAGAAGGCCATCCATCGAGCCCTCGCCGCTATGGCGGGAGCACAGATCGAGGAGCCTGGCGGGTATCCTGGATGGACACCAGACCTGGAATCCAAGTCTCTCAAGGTCGCCAAGGCCGAGTACACCAAGATCCTGGGCAGGGAGCCTGAGGTCAAGGCCATCCACGCAGGCCTCGAGTGCGGCATCATCGGCGAGAAGTTCGGCGGAATGGACATGGTGTCCATCGGCCCACAGATCGAGCACCCTCACTCTCCAGACGAGAGGGTCAAGGTCCCATCAGTGGCCGAGTTCTGGCAGCTTCTTGTCGCTATGCTCGAAGCAGTCGAGTGATCAAGCTTCACTATGATAGAACCGGGATACGCACACAAAGCGATCACCCGGATCGCAACGCCTATCGGAGAGAGAGTCTACTATCTCGTAGACGATCTCAACGTGGTACATAGAAGATTATCAATGCACCTATCAGTGCAACTACCCCCCCAATGATCTCATACCGGTCTGGAAGTTTCCTATCAACAATGGCCCCCCATAGGATAGAGCAAATGATGAAGAATCCTCCATAGGCCGCATAGACCCTTCCGAAGTGTGCTGGCTGAAATGTTGGGATCACTCCATATCCGAAAAGGACAACCCCTCCGACCAACCCATATATCCAGATCTTCTTCTCCTTGAGCCATTTCCAAACCAGATATCCCCCTCCAATTTCAAATAGGGCCGCAAGGAAGAACAACACGAGTGTTACTATCCATACTATTGCTGCCATATCTTCTCCCCCTTTCTCGGCCAATAGAATATGATTCCCACACCAACAAGTGCTATCGCTCCTCCAATGATGTCTACCACATCTGGAGCAATTCCTTCAAAGAACCAACCCCACAGCATAGCCATAACAATGAAGACCCCGCCATATGCAGCATAGATACGGTGAAAGTGTGACGGCTGGAACGTTGGCACGACACCATAAAGAAAGATCACAACGCCTCCAAGGATACCGAACAACCAGCTGTAGCCTTCACGCAGCCACAGCCAGACCATGTATCCTCCACCGATCTCGCAAAGTCCAGCAATGAAGAAGAAGAACATCGTTGTCGCGATCTTTTGTGCCTTCTGGCGCATCATGCTCATCAGCAGTCTACCTCTTTTTTTACGTTATCTTTGGTTAACGGGAAGACCTGTCTTCCGCGTTGGCTTTACTTAGTACGATAGCTAATTAACTGGAGAGGTCAACCGATCACATAGAATATCAAATAGCCGACCCAGGCGATGATGAGGCTTGTGATCACGGCTGCTGTAGATTGTTTCACTGCAAGCTTCAAAGCGAACTTCCAACCCATCTCTCTGAATGTTGTATATAGTGTGACCAGGCAGGGAAGAAGAACTCCAGCCAGATAGACAACGGTCAATACCTGCGCCGGGTTATCTATCGGTACTTTCAGACCATCCCCAGAGGAGTTCATGAGGCCAATGGCGATACCATCCTTTCTGATGGAACCAAGCACTACACTTGTTGCAGCTTCAGGTGGAAGATTGAAAGCTGCCATAACCGGTCCAAGTAACCAGATCATTCCATCGAGGACCCTCAGCCAATCCAACATACCGGCAACCAAACAGATCACCAAAAATATTGGAAAAGCAACGGTAAGGAACTCTCGGACCATTATCTTGAACTCTGCGAACATCGGTCTCAGTCGAGGTATCTGAAGGAAATCTCGATGGGGGATAGCCAGTTCATCCTTTGAACGGTCCCTTTGAGTTGCAGTCGTTATCCGAAGGAATACGAGCGTTCCAGTGACAAGGATCAATAGATATGGGATGACCAGGTAGCTCATCTTTGCAGCTGCGAACACTGCAAGTGTGGCTGGCAATTGATAGGAGCAAGCAGCTCCAAAACAAATTGCAGAGACACAGTTTCCACGCGTGCGGGCAGAACAGGTCCTTGTGTTGATAACGGCTGGAACATTGCACCCATATCCCATGATGACACGGACGACATCACGTCCTGTGAGACCAAATGGAATGATCAGTGGGTGAATTGAGACAGTTATCCTATCGATCAGGCCGCTTGTTTTGTACAAGGACAACATCACAGCGAACAGGAAGATAGTTGGTAATGCGTACAGGACTAGGAATGGGAACATAGAGATTATACCATAATCCATTCCCAGCAAGTAATTGAGAGGTGCTGGGAACGCATTGACCGTGTCAAGCAGGGGAGTTAAGAAATTGTAGACAGTATCATAAAGATAATCGGCACCGAAGATGGCAAACTGCACGGCGATCCAAGCAGGTAGGAAGAGGAGGACTATCGATATTACCTGTCCAAGAACTGGAATATCGAAGATCCCCTTCTTTGGTTCGAGAGTGACCCCTATCTTTGTCTTGACCTTCCTTTTTTTGAATACCTTTGGATTGGAAAAACTATCTAGAAGTTTATCATGTTCATCCGATGAGATGTCCCTTGCATCGACCTTTATCACAGGAACCTTCAGCTCTTCTTCCAGCTTCTCTATCTTGTTTGGATCGACGAGGTCCTTCATTCGATCCCAGTGGGTTATGACAATTGCTCCTTCCTTGCCCCTGACCAAAGAAAGGAGATTTGAAAGGTCTTTGTCGATCTCGGTAGCTGATACCACTAGAACGACGCAATCCTTGTTCGGTATCTCATCTACAGCAAGTTTTGTAGTCACAGAATCTGATTTGAACAATATCCCTGGTGTGTCAATGAAACGGAACTCATTTGCGACACACGATTGAACAGCAATGGTCGTTCCCTTGACCTTTTCGGATACGGCAGCTTTACATGCCAATGAATTTACAAGCTGGCTTTTGCCGACACTTTCATTTCCAATGAAAACTACAGATCTCAATTTATCATCTCTTTCTATTCATAATCCTAGCACTCGATCTCCTCCCCTGTTGCGGAGAGATTCTTCAAGTAGAAGTTTCTGGCCTTGTATTCTTGAACGACCTTGTTGATGGTCTCTGGGTCCAGCCCGGTCACTGTTGCGATCCTTTCTGCTACTATCGCAAATCTTTGCCTGAACTTGTAGATGAAGCAGAACAAGGCTTTCCCATGCTTCACTTGAGGTCCTACCAAGAATAGATTCTCTGTGATGGTTGATTCATCCGACCCCGTTAGCAATGGATACTTGCCCTTGAATTCGAACAGGTCCGTTACAAGAGAAAGGCTACTAGCAAATCCAGTACAATTGATGGGTTCACTACCTGATGTGAAGGTCTGACCGTCTGTGGTCGTCACCGTGTATTTCCCTTCATCGACCTCGACCTTTTCAACTCGAATTTGTTTGTGATAGGAAATATCATCGACGATCTCGTTGACCCTGTCCCGAGTGAAAGGTGAGAGCGAGTAACTTGAATCACTGGTTATCAGTTCCATGTAGTCTGCACTATCAAGAAGTGTGATCTTCTTTCCACGTTTTGCTAATTGATAAGCTGAATCGAATCCAGATTCATATGCTCCGATCACGATGCGATCGTCGCCCTTTAGGTCCGCGAATGAGGTGACCTTGGAATAATGTATACAAAGGTCATCACCTTCAAAAGCAGCTTCCTTGGGATACTGGAACTCTCCTCCAGCCCAGATCACAAATCTGCTTCTATACTCTCCATCGCTCGTTTCCATGATGAAGGAACCATTCTCCTTCCTTACCTTATTCACATCTATACCATCTTGCACAGACAGTTCATAGTGCTGTGCCACATCCTCAAGGTATTTTGCATACTGTTCTCCCGAGGGATGCTCTGTCTGAAGACCATATGCAGGAGAGCTGTGAATGGAAATGGCGTTGAGGTCGGGCATCTGGAAAGAGTTCCCTGCGAATGAAGGAGATATCAACCGTGTTTCTTTGGGCCATTTCTTGAAGGATGCAGCGACCGAGCGTCTCTCCAAGATCACATAGTTCAGACCAAGCTTCTGTAGGACGATGCCCACACCCACACCCGCAGGCCCAGCGCCAATTACGACAATGTCAAATTCTGTATTTTGTGATCCATCGTTCGCCATATCATTCACCCTATTCGTGAAATTGGAAGGGTAGCACAATTGTTAATATTTTCTGTCCAGGATTTATTAAAAAGTTAACAACCTCTATAAGAGCTTTATCAAGAACTATCGCACGTGGAAGTCTTGATGAAACTTTGAAAGCGCTGCTAGGAGCGAGTTGAAATGTAGAAAAGAAAAGAGCGGGCCGAACCCTCGGATCCGACCCTTAAGCGGAGCGGCCCCGCTCGGGACCGCACTGGTCTTGTGCTGTTCAGAAGCTCTAAGTGGTAGCTTCTTCAATGGTAGCCTGGTCCTCGTCGATGTCCACGATCTGGCATATCGACGTGACCTCTTTCTGGTCACCAATTAGCATCTTCACCTTGTCCAGGCTTACGATCAGGCCGACGTATTCCTCGCCGTCCCTGCCTGTATAGGTCTCTGCCCTACTGAACGCGCCCCTGTTGATGTTCAACTTGAGTGCGTTCCCGGTCGCCGACTTTCTCACATATCCGATTAGGTCTGCTCTATTCATTGCATTACCTCCGTCTGGTTTTTCTTGTATCGTGCTGACGGTTCACACGATGAGGATGATTTGGTGTTACTAGGATATGAGGTTTGACGGTGGAGGTGTGTGAAAGTGGAAGTGGGTCTTGTGGTCGCATTGCATAGCAATGGGGGAAGTCGGTGGGAGTGAAAGTGGAAAGACCCGCCCATCCTGCATAGAGGAACATCTCACAATCATTAGAAGCGAAGGCGTCTAGACAGTCGGCATTCGAAAATCTCCGAAACAATGAAGAACGGTTGATATCCGCAGATGATAAGCAATGGCCTTTACTGCGAATAGCAATAATTACCCGATAGTTTCGGAGATTTCCTTCTGCCTCCTGCGAAACCGTTATATATCTTAAAGACTATGGCTTACTATCTCGGAATCATTCCGAACAACGAAAACCTACAGTAAGGTGGTCTAATGGAAAAATACGTGAAGATGTTGAAGGACAAAGGCCTCAAAGTGACACCCCAGAGGCTCGAGATCCTGCGGTATCTGGACAAGAACATGACCCATCCCACAGCTGAGATCATTTTCACAGAGCTGAAAGAGACCAATCCATCCCTGTCTCTTTCTACAGTATATAGTACTTTGAACCTTCTTACTAAATATGATATCGTGCAGCCTCTGACAATAACCGAGGGGGAAGTGCGCTACGACATGAAGGGGAAGATGCACCACCACTTCCTCTGCAAGCGATGCGGGACCATACTCGACATCGATGTGACCTGCCCGCACTTGGAGACGATGCTCAACGGAGAACACAGGGTCGAAGAGGTACATGGATATCTGAAAGGGATATGCTCAACGTGCCTGGAAAGGACAGGGATGAAGTCCAACAGCGAGTATGAGTCCGATACAGAAATCGTTAAGTCCGATAGCGAGTTACATGAACCTCCTTCATTGGAATGTGCTGATGAATGAATTGTTAATAAGGTGGTAAAATGGAAAAGGTCGAGCTGAAGCCTGGCATATACTGGGTAGGCGGTATCGATTGGAACCTGCGAACGTTCCATGGATACCTCACCCAGAGAGGAACGACTTACAATGCATACCTCATCGTGGATGATAAGATCACACTCGTAGATACGGTCAAACACTATCTCTTCGACGAGATGCTCGCACGCATCTCCGAGATAGTGGACCCGTCCAAGATCGACATCATCGTCTCCAATCACGTGGAGATGGACCACTCAGGTTCCATCGGAAAGATGCTCGAGATCGCTCCGAACGCCAAGGTGGTCACCTCGGTCATGGGCGAGAAAGGCCTCAAAAGGCATTACAAGCAGGACTGGGACTTTATGGTCGTCAAGTCAGGCGATACCCTCAACATCGGCAAGAGGACACTCCACTTCGTCCACGTACCAATGGTCCACTGGCCAGACTCGATGGTCACATACATTCCAGAGGACAAGGTCCTCCTACCCAACGACGCCTTCGGTCAGCACATCGCAAGCGCAGAACGTTTCGACGACGAGATAAACTGCTGGGCCGTCCTCAAGGAAGAGGCAGCCAAGTACTATGCCAACATAGTCCTGCCCTACGGGGACCAGGTCATGGGGGCGATCAAGGTCCTGGGAGATCTTGATATCGAGATCATCGGACCAAGCCACGGAGTGATGTGGCGCTCGATGATCCCAGAACTCCTCGAGGAGTACGTTAAATGGGCCACCCACACAACACCAGAAGGTCGGGCGATGATAGTCTACGACACCATGTGGGGCTCCACCAAGAAGATGGCCGAGGCATTAAGAGAAGGCCTGGTCGAAGAAGGGGTGACCGTCGAGATGCGGAACCTTGAGTTCACCGATATCTCAGATATCATGACCCTGGTACCATTTTCCAGAGGCATCTTTCTAGCATCACCAACGATCAACAACGGAATGCTCCCATCCATGGGAGGGTTCCTCACTTACATCAAAGGCTTGAGACCGAAGAACAAGGTCGGTTTCGCCTTTGGTTCCTACGGTTGGGGGGGCCAATCCGTAGGAGAGATAGAGAAGGTCATGGAGGGATTGAAGTGGGAGTTACCGATGCCTTCCCACAAGATAAACTGGGTCCCGGACCAGGAAGAGCTTGACCAGGTCAAGCAGATGGGAAAGGACCTCGCAAAGCATCTGTACGATAACAAAGAATGAGGTGTTAGATATGAAATGGAAGTGTGTAGTTTGCGGATACATTGCCAATGCGGACCAGCCACCGAGCTCATGCCCTATCTGCCACGCAGGGGCATCTAAGTTCGTTGAGGAAGCAGGGTAAGGAGTGAGAACGATGATAGATGAGCGAATGGAAGAAGCGATCAACAAGCAGATCAACGCAGAGCTCTACTCGAGCTACCTGTACCTATCGATGTCTGCTTACTACGACTCCATCGATCTGCCAGGCTTTGCCAACTGGTTCAGGGTCCAAGCAGAAGAGGAGAAGTTCCACGCTATGAAGATGTTCGACTACGTCGGCGAGCGCGGTGGAAGGGTCAAGCTTGGAGCCATCGAGGAGCCACAGCTCGAGTGGGCCGACCATGCAGCACCATTCGATCATGGATATGCCCATGAGCAGAAGGTCACCGGCATGATCAACGACCTCGTCAACCTGGCCATGGAGATCAGGGACCACGCAACCGTCAACTTCCTGCAGTGGTATGTCGAGGAGCAGGTCGAGGAGGAGGACACAGCATCCTCCATCGTCGGCAAGCTCAAGCTCATCGGAAAGGACGGCAATGGTCTATTCATGCTCGATAAAGAGATGGGCACAAGGGTCTTCACCCCACCAACGAAGGAATAGACCATGGACCTTAGTAGTTTCACCATCGAGGAGCTCCTGCTCTCGGCAATCAAGTCCGAGGTCGATGCCAGGGACATGTACAAACAGGCTGCCGACAGGATGGACAACCCCTTCCTGAAAGCCCGGTTACATTTCCTGGCCGATGAGGAGGAGAAGCACCGCATGTACTTCACTTGGTTGCTGAGGAACAAGGTACCAGAAGCCTTCCTCGAACTGCCAAGCGATAGTGTTGTACCACTTCCCGATATCGGGTGCATCGAAGAGGATGTACCGATCACCATCCTACTTCGGAAGGCGATGGAAGCAGAGACCGCCGCAAAGGCATACTACGAGGAGATGGCAGACCTGTTCGAGGACAGGAAGGTCAAGAGGACCCTGCTCCTGCTTGCTATGATGGAAGAAGCTCACCACAACCTCCTCTCCAAGGAGCTGGAGGCTGCAATAGACGATACAGAATATGAGAAAGCATGGGACATCCTGTGCGACCTACACGACGAATATCCGGAGAAATAGAAATGGGAAAGAACGAAGATGAGGTCCTCAAGGCCATGAAGGCCGCTGGTGGACCAGTAAGACCAGGGGACGTCGCCGACATCACCGGACTGGACAAAAAGGATGTCTCGGCAGCGATAAAGACACTGAAGAACGAGGGGAAGATCCATTCCCCGAAAAGATGCTTTTACGCTCCAACAGATTAAGATGGAGGAGATGAAATGGCAGAACTGAAAGGAACACAGACAGAGAAGAACCTGATGGCCGCCTTCGCAGGCGAGTCACAGGCCAGGAACAAGTACACCTACTTTGCTTCCGTTGCGAAGAAGGAGGGATATGTGCAGATCTCCACCATCTTCGAGGAGACCGCGAACCAAGAGAAGGAGCATGCCAAGAGGCTGTTCAAGCTCATGGACGGTGGAGAGATAGAGATCACCGGCAACTTCGGTGCAGGACCAGTTGGGACAACCATCGAGAACCTGACCGAGGCCGCTGGCGGCGAGAACTACGAGTGGACAGAGATGTACCCAAGCTTTGCAGAGACCGCAGAGGCCGAGGGCTTTGCCGACATTGCAACGGTCTTCAGGGCCATCGCTGTTGCTGAGAAGCAGCACGAGAAGAGGTATGTCGAGCTCAAGGCCAACATCGAGGCCGGAACCGTCTTCAAGAGGGACGCCCCGGTCACATGGCGCTGCAGGAACTGCGGCTACATCTACGAGGGCACAGACGCTCCAGATCTCTGCCCAGCATGCATCCACCCACAGGCTCACTTCGAGCTTCTGGGTGAGAACTGGTAACGAAGAACGGAGCAAGCTCCGAAACTAACCGATAAAAATCGATGTTCAGGACAATCTTAACAGTTGTCTGTCCTGAACATCGACCTCTCTTTTTCGTTTCGGAGTTGTGGAGTTCTTTGTCCTTCTGGAACCTCTATTCATTTTGCCATCAACGAAATCGAGATATAGCCTAGCCTCTATTGCAGCTTATCCTGAACCTTCAGGACAATAGAGGGCGATATCATGGGAACATGGGATGGCAAGAGATACGTTATCAAGCAGAAGAAACTAACCTTGTACAAGAAATACTACATCGAGGACGGTCACGGCCAGACCCTTGGATTTTGCAAACAGAAGCCCTTCAAGTTGAAAGAGGACATCAGGGTCTATACCAATGAGAACATGCGCCTTGAGCTCCTTGAGATAAAGCAGGAGCAGGTGTTCGACTTCTCTGGGACCTTCAGGGTCAAGGATACCACTACTGGAGCTGTGGTCGGTTATGTTGGAAGGAAAGGACTCCAATCCATGCTCCGAGACACTTGGAAGATGTTCGATGACAGGAAGAAGGAGATCGGCACCATCCAGGAACAGGGAGGTCTGATGTCCATTCTGCGAAGGATCTTCTCCTTCCTAGCATGGGTCCCGAAGACCTACGAGTTCGAAGCAGGTGGTCAGAGGGTCGCAACTGCAGAACAGAAGTTCCAGATGTTCGGTGATACATGGACGATAGACATCATGAACAATAGTACCGTTGATACTCGGTTGATCGTCACGGGAGCCCTCATGATGGACATCATCGAGCAGGACCGTGGCCATTGAACCTCGAAGACCCATACCATTGGATGTGTCCGTGGTAATACAGGACCAAAATCCTTATCTTTCCCATCCACTTAGCGCCAGACAATGGCCCAGCAGGTGAAAGGGTTCAGGGAGTACTTTGTCCTGTCCAAAGGCTCCAGGTTCTTCATGCTCATCCAGTTCCTCAATGGTCTATACCATGCAGCGTTCTGGGTAGTGTTCTTCCTGTACCTCTCCTCACTGGGCTATGAGAAGTATATCATCGGGATCCTGTCTGGGATAGGTCTCTATGCTTCCTTCTTCACACTCTTCGCATCAGGCTACATCGCGGACCGGTTCGGAAGGAAGCCGACCCTCATCGCAGGCTGTGTCGTTTCGATATTCTCGATATCACTGTTCCTTCTGAACCCCAACCCCATCTTCCTCGGTGCCGCTTCCGCGCTCAACGGCATGTCCAACGCAATGATCGCACCATCGGTCAATGCACTGCTTTCAGAGAAGGAGCCAGAGTCCAGACGCAAGTACGTCTTCTCACTGACCCAGAGCGTTTCCCTCATCGGTGCTGCCATCGGTACGATCATGCTGACCTCGGTCACTCCCCTGGGCGAGTTCTTCGGCAGTATTCAGGAAGGCTTCTTCCTCATTTTCTACGTCTACTTCCTTGTGGCCATCTACAGACTGGTCTGTGCCATCCTGGTCAAGGAGGAGTACAAGAAGAAGGGCAAGGGCAGGACCAAGTACATGCCCACCTCATGGAAGGTCATCGGCCTCTTCGTCATCACTAACATCATCATCGGCTTTGGAGCTGGAATGGTGGTCCCCTGGTTCCCTATCTACTTCGAGGAAACCTTCAAGATGAGCCTCACAGACCTCGGCCTCCTCTTCGCTCTGAACCACATCCTCTGGGCAGCCACCAACCTCATCATGCCTGTGATGGCATCCAGGTTCGGCTCGGTCAAGGCGATCGTGGTCTCTCAGGGAATGGCCATCGTCCTACTGGTCCTGTTGCCTAATTCAACATGGCTTGCTTTGGCTATTGTCCTCTACATGGCCAGGATGATCCTGATGAACATCGCTGTACCTCTTGCCAATGCACTTGAGATGAACCTTGTTCGAGAAGAGGACAGGTCGACGGCCACAGCATCGCACATGATGTCATGGCAGGTATCCAACGGAACTGGCCAGATGTTCGGTGGATTCCTCATGAGCATGATAGGGATGAGCTTCACCTTCTACATCACCGCGGCCATCTACGCTGTTTACCTTACATTGTTCTTCATCTTCTTCCGCAAGTATAAAAAGATATGAACAAGTTGAGGTGATAGTGACCGAGGCTTGACAGGCCTTGAACCAGCCTGGCGTATGCCTCCAAAAACCCTGGAGGGGTCAACTGCCGTCCGTCGTTCGCTTAACAGTCAACGAGCGCTTTCTGCTCCATCTTCTCAAGTACACTTCATTGAAGAACGCTTGGGAGGTACCAGAGGCCCTGACCCAGGTAGGCATCGCTGACGCCATCGGCATTAAGCGATCAGAGATCCCCAGAGCAGTGAACGCCCTGAAGAAGAACTCGTACATCTACGAGGAGACCAAGCACATCATCGGCGTCACCCGCAGGAGGAAGGCATACTTCCTCACAAGCGAAGGGATCATCCAGGCCACCCAGCTCAAGAAGATGCTGGAAGACACCGATGCCCCATTGGAACGTGCCATCAAGGCAGAGTCCAAAAGGGTCGGTCTTCACATCAGACATTTCTTCGGTCGAAAGGACGAGCTTGGAAAACTGCAGCGTGCCATGACGTCCAAGGACACAGCAATGGCGGTCCTATATGGGATAGCCGGCATCGGAAAGACAGCCCTTGCGACACGCTTCATCCAGAAGAGAGACCTCACCCCCTTCTGGCATGGATGCAGGAAGTTCGACTCCCTCCACTATGTTGCCACAAGGATCTTCGAGCACACAGGCAACAAGGACAAGGTGGACGTGGACGCCCTGATGGGTGATAGGCGGAAGCTGTATGACGAGATGATCCTGGCCATGAAGGAGTTCGGCGGATTGTATGTGTTCGATGACGCTTACAAGGCCCCCCACGATGTCATGGACCTGTTCACAGCCATCATGGAGGACGGCGGAGGATCACGCTCTTTCTTAACGATACTCACAGCCAGGGACAGGATGAAGTTCTATGACGTGCGCGACGTCAAGGTCAAGCACAGGCTCGTGGAGATAGAGCTTTCAGGCCTGGACGAAGAGAGCGCAAGGCTCGTCTACCAGCGAGCCAAGGGCAACCTCGACGGGTTCGATGTCCTCAATGCAGCCGTCATGGGACATCCTTTGGCTTTAGAGCTTGCCGCTCCCCAGGGAGCTGGCTCTCCCCCCATGGCAATATCCGACATCTACACTTTCATGAACGAGGAGATAAGCCGCCAGTTGGATGGGACCCAAGCGGACTTCGCAGCGTTCTTCTCACTGTTCAGAGGCTCTGTGGAGTCCGAAGCTTTGACCCTGTTCGAGGAGTTCGATTGGTCACTGGTCGATGCCCTGGCCAGTTCGGGATTGCTACTTCGTGACCCTGTAAATCCAGACCGCCTTCAGGTTCACGACGTTCTTCGCGATTTCTTCTCGAAGCGTCTTTTCAAGGACAGGCGTAGGAAATACCACTCCAAGATCGCTGAGTACTATCTCACCCAGCTCGATAATGATGCAGTTCTTGAGGGACTGTACCATCTGATGATGTCCGAAGACTACGAGCGGTTCGAGGAGGAGTTTGCAAAGTGCTCCGAAGGCCTGACGATGTCAGGCATGCAAATGGAGCTTTACTTCCTGGTAGAGGAAGCTTCCAAGGAAATAAAGGACCACGCCAAGCGTGCAAAGATGCTTTGGGTCCGAGAGGAGCTCTACAACAAGATGGGCGCTCCAGATGACTTCTTCGAGTACCTCTACCAGTGTTGGATCATCAATACACATTACATCGACGTCCCGGTCAAGGTCGAGAGGACCGTTGGCCACATGCTTCCAGACACAAGCACCTGGAACAACCTAACAAAAGAGCTCACAGAGTCCATCGAAGAGCTTGAGAAGGCCAAGGATGACCAGGGGATAATGGACACGTCCACAGAGCTCGCCTGGGCATACTGGCTCCACGGGGATCTTGTGAATGCCCAGAAGACCCTGGACCAGCTAATCAATAAGTACAGAGGTCCATCCTCTGCAATGCTCCTGGGGGCAAAGATAGCCCTGGAGGCAGGGGACACGTTCAAGGCCAGGAGGTTCCTGAAGAACCTCGAGTCCAATGTCAACGTCAATGGCAACTCCGAGGCCAACCCGGCCCAGGAGTGTACCATCAAGGACCTCATGGGATGCGTCTCTTTCATGGAAGGAGACCCACTTACGGCTCTTGCCCACTTCGAGGATGCGCACAAGCTTGCGTCCGAGAGATCGCTTTGGAGGATGGCCCCTTACTTCTCATTGCATATGCTACAGGCCAGCAAGGAGATCCAGGACGAAGGTGATGACGCTTACAAGGATGTGGAGAGTGGTTTCTCCAGGTTCGAGGACGACAAGGGCCTGTTCTATCTGAGCTTCCTGCGCTGCATGGGGGCCGAGGACGAGGCTCGACCACTGCTGGTGTCAGCAGCGGAGAGGACGTTGGACATGTCCGGGCTCAACTCCGTGACCCTAGCTAACATGCTTTAGCGCATAAAGTAGAACCCACCCTCCATCCTCCCCACCCAACTCGCTGCTCTGGCTCGGAC
>JANQNL010000198.1 GCA_028279585.1 Thermoplasmatota archaeon | reverse complement strand
AGGCTACATCACACCCGCAATCTGGGGAGGCTGGCAATATCATGATTGGATAAAAACCTTACGTTGTGTGGAATACAGATGCCGAATCCCCCACAGTGCTAACCGCGAGTATATTTCCTTCGTCAATGGACCCAGTATCGGAAATCTCTCGATCCAGCCGCGTCCGGTCGTCGATATCATTCGAGGCCGCGCGGACTTTTTATCTTGTGTGATTTCCGTTGGCTAATGCTTGCTTAAATCACACAAGATAAAAAGGCGCGGAGAGGGGGATTCGAACCCCCGTGGGGAAACCCCAGTGGCTTAGCAGGCCACCGCCGTACCGGGCTGAGCCATCTCCGCAAATGGAACAAAACGTGGCGGCCAGGAGGGTGGCATAGCCATCTCCATATTAAAAGTTTTCACGACCATGCATTGAGCATCGAGGGCACACCACACCCCTGTGGATTAGGCCAGGGTCCCAGGTTCCGTTAAAAGTATATTAATAAGATTGATATTTAGGTAAGGTTCGGTCCTAGTTTCTAGAACCGATTTCCTTGCGTCTGGTCCATTGACCTTTCTCCCAGGTGGTACGCATGAGATGTCCTCGATGCAACATGATGAACTATGGTGAAGTGGAACGCTGTTACAATTGCCAGCTCGACCTCAGATCACCAAATGCAGATGTCACACCGATAGATGATAAGAAGCAGAAGGGACCAAAGAAGAAGGCAGTTACCCGGATACGGAGCCCCCTGCTCATGGGTATCGGGATAGCGATCATCCTTGTGGGTGTTCTTGCGGCCTTGTTACCGTATCCCCTCATCACTGTGGAATCACCAACTGTCAGGGAGAACATGGACACGATCAGTGGTAGGTTCCATACATGGAACAATGGAGATACCTTCATCCTAAGCGGGAACTTCAGGAAGGTCAATACACTGACTGGAAGTGAGGCGTGGTACGTACTTGCCATGGACCACAGTGGGAAGGCCCGAGCAGATATGGAGAACAACGCTGTGTTCACGAAGGAAACATATCTCCAGAACTACAACGATCTCTACCACTCGAACAAATACATCGTCGTTCTATGCAAATCCAACATGGAGCATCAACAGGACCTCGAGGTCAAGGTAAGGTATTCCTCCGACTATGGATACGAATATCTCGAGGTCATCAACACATTACCTATCATTCACAGGGTCCTCTGGATACCTGGCGTCATCGTAGCCTTTGTCGGTATAATCCTGGCACTGGTCGGCTTCATTGGTAAAAAGGACAAATCCTTGGAGGTATACTTCAAGGACCATCCTGACCTGAAACATGGTAACATAACTATAAGCCAGTATCAGGAGAAGATGAAAGCGGAGCAGGAAGGTGACAAGGACAAGGACCTTTATGCAGATACTGAAGGTCAGGCCCCACTAGGCGGAGCACCGCCTCCAGGCGGGGCACCTCCGCCGCCCCCAGGAGCTCCACCACCACCGGGTGCACCACCTCCACCAGGAGGAGCGCCTCCACCACCACCACCTCCAGGCGGGGCACCACCACCGCCACCACCGGGTGGTGCTCAGGACTTCGCAGCAGCTCCTGGAGAAGTGCCAGCTGAGCCTGCACCGGAAGAACCTCCAAGCGGCGAGGTATCCCTCCACAGCGCCAAGACAATAGATCTAGAGGATGCCAAGTCCGCTGAATCAATGTTCTCCAACGAGCAGCCATGAGGAGCTATCCATGACAACCTCGAACGGGGATGAAGTGGCCCCAGCAGAGGGAACCGATCAACAACCCCAGCGTCAACGCTCTTTAGCTAAGGAGCTTGCGAAACTTCACAGACGTATCGATGCTTTGGAACAACGATTGGACATGCTGGACCGTGAGGTCCGGATGATGTCTTTAGATACTGGCGATTCCGATGCATTACGAAGTCTGGTGTTCAAAGAGGAAGCTCCTTCGCAGGACCAATCGCTCATGGACCTAGTGACCAGCGGCCCCCCTGCAGACCCTCTACAAGAGATGGAGCTGGATGAGAGCGAAGGTCTTGTACAGCATCTCACAGAGAGGATAGAATCTGCCCGGAAGACCCAGTCAGACATCTACGATTTCCTTATGCGTATCCTTTTGAAACAGGAGATCCAGAACTCTCGGATGAAGCTTCTTTTCCTGTCCCAGACCCAAAAGGACATCGACTACATGCTGTTCGATGAGCTCGATCTTATGGAAAGCTACAGCTCCAATCCATTGGTCAAGAAAGAAGAACTATTACTTCGCTGGCAGATCTTCGAGGAGAAGGTCAAGCGCGAGGTCCAGAGGCTTGGTGCGGAATAGGGCCAAGACCTACCATTTTCATGGTACTGGGTTCTACTGTTCAATAAAGTATATTTAACTAGAATGGGTTCACCCCCTGCTTCTCCAGAGACTTCGGGGGATAGGAGCAAGCATTTACGATATGGGGAGAACGGAACCCTTTCGGGCATCACGTTCTTTTTCGTATATCATCGCCCGCAAGTGGAGGAAACTCAAATGTCAGAAGAAGAGACAATACCAGTCTTCAAACCATCCGAGGCCACAAGTTCAAGGGCCTACGTAGGTAGTATGGAAGCTTATAAGGAAATGTATGACAAGTCGATACAGAACCCTGAAGCTTTCTGGTCCGAGATGGCTGAGAAGATCTCATGGTTCAAAAAGTGGGATAAGGTCATGGATTATGACTTTGTTGAGGGAAAGATCAAGTGGTTCCAGGGCGCAAAGCTCAACGTCACATACAACTGTCTCGACAGGCACGTCGAGAGCGGTCATGGCGATGAGATAGCGATCATCTGGGAGGGCAACGAGCCTACAGAGGACAAGACGTTCACCTTCAAGGAGGTCCTTGCAGAGGTCTCCAAGTTCGCAAACGTCCTCAAGGCAAAGGGCATCAAGAAGGGCGACAGGATCTGCATCTATCTGCAGATGGTCCCTGAACTTGCCTTCGCCATGATGGCCTGCGCAAGGATCGGCGCCATACACTCCATCGTGTTCGGTGGGTTCTCCGCTGATTCCCTTTCAGATAGGATAAACGACTCCGAGTGTAAGATGCTCATCACCCAGGATGGTGGCGTCAGGGGTGCAAAGCCTCTGCCAATGAAGACCACCTGCGATGTGGCTCTGAAGTCCTGCCCATCCATCGAGTCCGTTGCTGTTGTGAAGCGCACCGGTGTCGATGTCACCATGGCGGACAACGAGTTCTGGTGGCATGAGGAGATGGCCAACGCCTCTCCAGAGTGCCCACCTGAGGAGATGGACGCAGAGGACCCACTCTTCATCCTCTACACCTCCGGCTCCACTGGTAAGCCAAAGGGTGTCCTGCACACCACTGGCGGATACCTTGTCTACACCTCCACCACCCACAGGTACATCTTCGATTACCACGAGGGTGACATATACTGGTGCACAGCAGATATCGGCTGGATCACTGGCCACTCCTACATCATCTATGGCCCTCTGGCCAACAGGTCCTTGACCATGATGTACGAGGGTGTCCCGAACTACCCAGACTGGGGCAGGTTCTGGGCCATCTGCGAGAAGCACAAGGTCAACATCTTCTACACAGCCCCAACAGCTCTCAGGGCGCTCATGAAGGAAGGCGACGACTGGGTCAAGAAGTATGACCTGTCCTCCCTCCGGACCCTTGGAACCGTTGGCGAGCCTATCAAGGCTCCAGAGTGGAACTGGTATTACAAGCTCGTCGGTGGCGGCAACTGCCCGATCGTCGACACCTGGTGGCAGACAGAGACCGGTGGTATCCTCATCACACCTCTGCCTGGCGCAACCCCACTCAAGCCTGGCTCTGCAACACTTCCGTTCTTCGGTATCGAGCCTGTCCTTATGGACGACCAGGGCAACGAGATGTCCGGCAACGGAATTCAGGGCAACCTCGCTATCAAGACCGCCTGGCCAGGTCTCATGAGGACCGTCTATGGCGACCACGAGAGGTTCAAGAAGACCTACTTCAGCATTTATCCAGGATACTTCTACACCGGCGATGGATGTCGCAGGGACGATGATGGATATTACTGGATCACCGGCAGGGTCGATGACGTCATGAACGTCTCCGGCCACAGGATCGGTACAGCCGAGGTCGAGGGTGCTCTTGGTAAGCATCCAAAGGTCGCAGAGGCCGCTGTCGTTGGATACCCACACGACATCAAGGGCCAGGGCATCTATGCCTATGTGACCCTCAAGACCGGCGAAGAGATCAACGAGGGACTTGACAAGGAGCTTGTTGGAATTGTCAGGCAGATCCTTGGTCCTATCGCCTCCCCGGACAAGATCCAGTTCACAGCTGGTCTTCCAAAGACCCGCTCCGGCAAGATCATGAGGAGGATCCTCCGAAAGATCGCCGAGAACGAGGTCGACAAGCTCGGCGACATATCCACCCTGGCAGATCCTTCCATCGTGGAGACCCTCGTCGCAGGCAGGAAGTAATACTACTTCCGAAAAGGGGCCCAGCGAGCTACTCTCTGGGTCCCTCAAGTTTTCTTTATTAACGTAAAAGATTAAATACGCTGGAAGCTGTCGATAGAACACGACTTATTAGGGTGGACCATGCGGGAAGCGGTCAAGTTCAAGGTATGTCTCGTAGGCAACGAGATGGTCGGTAAGACATCGCTCATTCATAGATATCTTACAGGCAATTTCAATCAGATCTACTACCCATCCCTGGGAGCCACCTCTTCTGACATTCATCTCCTTTTTAAAAAGCCGGATGGCACAGAGGTCGAGGTCATCCTGATGGTCTGGGACATCCTAGGCAAAAAGGAGTTCGCTCTACTACAGGAGTCATTCTTCAAAGGAGTTCGTGGAGCATGTGTTATCTGTGACTTCAGCTCTTTGAGGAGCTTGAAGAACGTCCAGTACTGGTCCAAGCGCGTGCAGGAGATCTCCGGGGACGTCCCCCAGGTCCTTGTGTGCAACAAAAGCGATGTGGACAACAAGATCTTTGGCGAGGCGGAACTGCAGGATGTGTCCGAGGTCCTGAACCTAGAGCAGCTCATCACGTCCGCAAAGGAAGGGACCAACGTTCTGGAGCTCTTCGAGACACTTGGGACCAAGGTTGCACACACATACCTGGGTGCAGACCTTCAGTTCATCGATCATCTATCCCTTTCGGGCATCGGTGGGGACATCGTTGCTGCAGAGATAGTTGAGGAGCCAGAGGAAGAGGCTCCACCTCTGGACATATGGTCTGCGACCGATGAGGAGCTTGGCATTACACCGGAGATGAAGGAGGCCTTCGAGGGACAGCTCAACGATTCTCTGAAGCAACTTGAGGGTAGAGACCTGAAGCAGCTGAAGATGGCCATCAAGAGAGCTTACATGAAGCTCAAGAAGGAGCAGGACCCAGAAAGCTTGGACTTTGCTCTACTTGCACTGCTTACTTTCTACTTCCGTTCCCTCAAACAGTTCGAGCGAGGACTTGATGAGAGGGACAAAGAGCTGGAGAGCTTGAAGGAACTGCTCGCTGAACAGCACCGTGACCTACTTCTGAAGAAGGGCAAGAAGGACGAGGTCATGGATTCTGGTGCTGTTAATTGGAAGAATTGAGTGTTGAAGAAAGAACCTATCTGTTAGCATTACTTTCTTCAATGCGCCTGCGGTGACGAAAGTAATTCACGAGACCGCAACAGCGCCCAGATGTTCCGATGAATTTTTTACGACGGAAGGAACATCTGGAACTTAGCAGTATCATCTTGTATGCTTTCTTCAATGCACATGCGGTATCGATTGTTATCAACGGCACCGCAGATGCGTCTGTATGTTTAGGTCGGTAAGGATATAAGCCTAACATCCAGGCGCGCTGTGAACAGCAAAGCTGTTTACAGCTGCGTCTGTATTTTTCGATAGCAGTTCCACTGACGATAGAAACATACAGGTAAGGAATTTGTCACTACATCAACAGAGACCATTGGAAACGGCGTTGCCGTTTCCATTTCCGTTGTCGTGACCGAATTCCATTTCGATCACGTACTGTGAGTAACTCTCAGCCTCCTTCGCATACTTCTTCATCATACGAAGGTTCCCCTCCTCGTAAGCCTCCAGCGACTTGTAGAGCAGGTAGACGATCTGTGTAACATCACAGCCTGCGTTCTCGAGCTCTCGAACGATCCTTTTGGTCCTGAAGATGGACTTGTCAGCCTCTGCAGTATCAAGCATGATAAGGGTCGGGACCTCTTCTGCGGGAGCGGCTGGCGGCCCACCTTTCTCCTCCACCACCTTTGAAGAGAGCAACGCTACTTCCTTTGCCCTCTCTGCAATGTCGATGACCTCCTGGAACCTGTTCTTCTTCAGTGGTTCCACGGCCTGGTTGAAAAGATCGACGGCCTCTGCGACATCATAACCATCCTCCTTCATGGACTGAAGGGTCTTCTGGACGTCCTCGAGGGTTGTACGGGCAGCTTCGTACATATCGGCCTCTTTGTCAGCCTCTTCCTTTCTGCATCGGAAGAGAGCTTTTAGGCCCATACCCATCTTTCTTGTAGCCATTGTGCTGCACCTACAACAATAAAAAATTCGTTTTGTTGGTATTAGTACTTGATGGTTAGAATCGACTCGATACTGCGTTTTGAGATGGATTTGGAAAAAGGATGTACTTGAGCGGCCAGACATTTGAAAATGCTCAAGATTTGTCACAGGACACGCAACGCGTTATATAAACATTATGACAGGATGATGAAAAGGAATCCAATACCGTTGCGTAAACCCCACATATCCGTAACATTAAACTGTCCATGACCAAAAACAGGCCCACTCAACGGCAATGTATTAATAACACCGCTATTTTGCCAGTACTAACAACTCGGAAAGTGGAACTATGTCTACAAAGTCATTCACATTCACATCAGAATCCGTCTGCGACGGTCATCCAGACAAGCTGGCTGACAGGATCTCGGACTCCATATTGGACGCTATACTTGAGCAGGACCCCTTGGGTAGGGTCGCATGCGAGACCCTTGTGACCACAGGAATGGTCCTGGTCTCTGGAGAGATCTCTACGAAGGCCATAGTCGACATCCCATCTGTTGTAAGGGAAGCTGTAAAAGACATTGGCTACGATGATCCATCCATGGGATTCGACTGGCAGACCTGTGCGGTCCTCACGACCATCGACCAGCAGGCATCGGATATCGCCCAAGGCGTTGACTCCGACAAGGGAAAGCATCTGGAGCAGGGGGCAGGCGACCAGGGCATCATGTTCGGTTATGCTACCGACGAGACCAAGGAGTACCTCTCCATGCCTATCGTCCTTGCTCATAGGATCACCCGCAGGCTTGCAGAGGCTAGAAAGGATGGAACGCTCCCATACCTTAGACCTGACGGCAAGTCACAGGTCACTGTAGAATACCTCAACGATGAGGTCCACAGGGTGTCCGCAGTGGTCGTGGCTGCACAGCACAAGGACGGTGTCGAGTATGACCAGCTCCGTGCAGACATCATGGAGAAGGTCATCAGGCACTCGATCCCTGCAGAGCTTCTGGATGAGAATACCAAGTATTTCATCAACGAGACCGGCAGGTTCGTCCAAGGCGGCCCACACGCAGATACTGGCCTCACCGGCAGGAAGATCATCGTAGACACCTACGGTGGCGTTGGTTCTCACGGTGGAGGAGCGTTCTCCGGAAAGGACCCATCCAAGGTCGACAGGTCAGGTTCTTACTATGCAAGGTACATCGCCAAGAACATCGTGGCAGCAGGACTTGCAAAGAGGTGTGAGCTACAGGTGGCCTATGCCATCGGTGTTGCTGAACCAGTATCCCTCTACCTCGAGACGTTCAACACCAACATAATTCCAGAGGATGACATACTCGCACTCATCAACAAGCACTTCGACCTGCGCCCAGCGGCCATGATCGACAAGCTTGGACTCCGAAGGCCTATCTACAAAAAGACCGCAGCATTCGGTCACTTCGGAAAGGACGATCCAGACCTTTCCTGGGAAAAGACCGATATAGCAGACATCATCCGAAAGGATGCAGGTCTTGAGTGATCAGTCCATGGGTAAAAGTCCTATCAAGTAGTTCCTGAGGTCCTCGACCTCGTCAAGGATCTGACCTGGGAACTCCATCTCCTTCTTTAGCGGAGGGTCTGCTATCACCAGATAGATGAACTGCACCCTGGCTTGAAGGTCACCATGGAACGACTTGTTCTCGTGTAGGATGAGGTGGGCCTGTTCAGATATGTGGTCGAACTCGTCATCTGTTAAAGGCTTTGAGTCATCGTATGCCTTGTCCCAATTATGAACCTTGTAGACAATCTCCTTTGTCTCCTGGTCCACGATGATGAAGCCGGACAGTGGCGAGGTCCCAATGTGGGCGTACACCAATCCCTTTCGGGGCACCATCTCCTGGACCTCTGGAGGGACGAACTCGTCCAAACCTTCATACGATGTCATCATTTTGGCAACTACATAGGGTGGATATTAGTGTTTTGAATTGCATTTTTCCAGTTTCGGCCACCCCTTTAGTAAACTTTTTAATACCCCCTCCTCCTATGAAGCTCTAATGAAGGACCCCATAAAGATCGACGAAGATGTCGTTGAACCCGAGGACATGTCCACCCCAGTTCTCGGTATCCTTGCAGGTACTGGCTTCGATACCTGGACCCCTGTAGAGGCCCATCCAAAGGGATATACGACCATCTGGGGGGAGCCATCCATGGAACCCCTGGCCTTCGAGATGCACGAAAAGACGGTCATGCTTCTGCGCAGGCACGGTCCAGGCCACAAGATACCACCACACAAGATCAACAACAAGGCAAACCTGGCAACTCTAAAGATGGCAGGCTGCAAAAAGATCATCGGGGTTGGTTCAAGTGGTTCGTTACGGAAAGGTTCTTTCGTTCCATCCCTCGTGGTCCCAGACGACTACATCTGTCTTTTCGACCAGACGATCCATGAAGAAGAGGTCAAGCATGTTGTCCCTGGCTTTGATGATGATATGCGCAAGTTCATCATCGAGGCCGCAAAGGACCTGGCCATGGAGGTCGTGGATGGGGGAGTGTACGTCCAGAGCCGTGGTCCAAGGCTTGAGACCAAGGCTGAGATCAAGATGTATGCAGAGTTCGGGGACGTCATCGGCATGACCCTGGGCACAGAAGCTACACTTGCACGGGAGATGGAGCTTGAGTACGCAGCTATAGCATCCGTGGACAACCTTGCCCATGGCCTATCTGCAGAGATCCCAAACTACTACGAGATAGTGGAGTCTGCAGAGAGGAACGCGTCCAGGATAGCGGCCATTATCGAGCAGGTCGTTATGACCCTCTGACCGGTTCCATCCCAGCTTTTTCATCCCCAACAATGGAAAACAGTTTTAACCCTAGACCCTGTCCTCCTCCTGATATTATGAAGAAGTACGATATCATCATTATCGGCTCTGGAGCGGGACTCAATCTTGTTGGCAAGGCACGCCAGATGGGGATGAAGGTGGCCCTTATCGACGACGGACCACTGGGCGGAACGTGTCTGAACCGTGGCTGCATTCCGACCAAGGTCATGATCCACCCTGCAGACATCATCCGGGAGATGCAGGAGGCCGAGAACGTAGGCATCCATGGAAAGGTGACCAAGGTTGACTTCAAGCTCATCATGGAAAGGACCAATGCTATCGTTTCCAAGGACGTGAAGGGGATAGAGCGTGGTGTTGCCAACGATGAAGGTACTGACTTCTACAACACCGTGGCCAAGTTCGTTGGGAAGAAGGTCATAGATGTGGATGGGAAGAAGATCACTGCTCCCAAGATCCTCATCGTCTCTGGAGCTCGTCCACTGATACCTCGCATCAAAGGACTGGAAGATGTAGGGTACCTGACCAACAGGAACATCTGGCAGATCAAGCAGCCACCCAAGAAGCTGCTCATCGTTGGTGGAGGATACATCGCTGTCGAGTTCGCTCATTTCTTCTCGGCCATTGGCTGTGATGTGACGATATTGGGAAGGAACCCTAACCTAGTCAAAAGCTACTACTTTGAGATAGGCGAGGTCCTGAAGAAGAAGTTCTCTAAATACATGAAAGTCCACACGAACATAGAGGTCGTAGAGGCGAAGATCAAGGGCGGAAAGAAGGTCCTAATCGGTGTGGACCGGGAGACTGGTAAGAAGAAGGCCTACAAAGGGGATGAGATCCTCGTGGCCGCTGGACGCAGGTCCAACGCGGACCTTCTCAAACCTGCAGAGAGCGGTGTGAAGGTGGATAGGCAGGGATGGGTCATTGTCAACGAGTTCCTTGAGACGAACGTTAAGGACATCTGGGCCTTTGGTGACGCCACCGGTAAGCATATGTTCAGACACACTGCGAACTACGAGTCACAGATAGTCAGTAATGCTGTGTTCCATGATAGGAAGCTGGCAGTAGATGAACACGCTATACCACACGCAGTGTTCACATACCCACAGATAGCAGGGGTCGGGATGTCTTTCGATGATGCCATGAACAACTACAAGGTAGTGGGTGGGAAGTATCCCTATCTGGAATCTGCCATGGGATATGCCATCAACGATAAGGACTGCTTCGTAATGGTCTACTGTGACGCAGAAACCAGGAAGATCCTTGGTGCACAGGCCATTGGACCATCAGCTGCAGAGCTCGTTCAGCAGGTCTGTATCCTGATGAACGCTGAAGATGGGACATATATGCCACTATCAAGGACTCAGACGATACATCCAGCTATATCTGAAGTACTATTGAAGGCATTTGCCAACATGATACCCCTAAACTTCGAACAAGAGCATCACGACCATGACCATCATCATGGTCATAAGCACCATCACGGCCATGCACACCACCATGGCCATGATCATCACCACGGACACAAGCACGATTAGCTACGGAACTTCTGGCTACACTCGGTCATCTTTGAGATGCACTCTTCAGCCCAGTCCACATGCCGACCCTGCATGACGATCTTGCCGCCTATGATGACCGTGTCCACACAAGAACCATCAGCTGCATAGACCACATCCGAGATGTGATCAAAGCCTGGATGGAAGCAGAGGGATGCTTTGTCGAGAAGGATGATGTCTGCAAGCTTACCTATCTCCAGAACTCCGGCATCTATCCCAAGAGCTTTGGCTCCGTTGACTGTGGCAAGCTCTACAGCCTCTAATGCAGGCATTGCCTCTGGATAGCCATCCATCTTGGATAGGAGAGCAGCGAACTTCATGGATGTGAACATATCAAGGCCGTTGTTCGATGCTGAACCGTCAGTCCCCAAGCAGATGTTCACTCCTGCAGCTTTGAGCTCTCTGTATCGAAGCTTCGAACCAACCCCGAGCTTCATATTGGACTCTGGATTGTGAATGATATTGACACCCTTCTGGGCAAGGAGCTTTATCTCTTCATCATCGAAGTGAACACCGTGGGCTGCTGTGCAGCGATCCTCGAAGACACCTACACTATTGAGGAACTCCACAGGCTTCATTCCGCTCTGACCCTTCACATCTTCGATGTTCTGGGCGGTCTCTCCCAGGTGGAAGTGGACAAGCAGGTCCTGCTCCTTGGCAAGCCCGCACATGAATTCCCATCCTTCCTTGCTGACAGTGTATGGGGCATGGGGGCCGAGTGCAGGTTGGACCTGGGGGTCACCAATGGCCTTGATCTTCTCAAGGGACTCAAGTGTCTCCTTCTTTCCGACCTCGCGCTTGTCGGGATCGCCCAGGTCTATGTAACCTTCGTTGATGAGCGCCCGCATCCCAGCATCGGATGCTGCTTGGGCTGTTCGCTCAGAGTGGAAGTACATGTCTGAGAAAGTGGTGGTTCCGCTCATTATCATCTCAAGGCATGCGAACTTTGCACCCCAATAGATGTCATCGGCGGTTAGCTTGGCCTCTGCTGGCCATATACGCTCCTGGAGCCATTTGTCCAGGGGCATGTCGTCCCCGTAGCCTCTGAACAGGGACATAGCAGCATGAGTGTGACAGTTGACAAGACCGGGCATCGCTATGAACTTGGAGCCGTCTATCTCGATATCTGCATTTCCAGGTACATCTCCACAGAGATCGGATATCCTGTCTCCTTCTATGGCTATGTCAACGGTCCTGCCGTCCAAAAGACGGACCTTCGAGATCTTGATGTCCATATGACCACCGAGGTTTACTCCTCAGAGTCCATATCCTCGTCGTCGCACATGCATCTTTCGATGATCCACTCGACGACCTCTTTGATGGGAACCTCGGTCTGCTCACGGGTGGAGGACTCCTTGACGTTGACAATACCCTTTTTGAGCTCATCCTCGCCAATGAACACGATGAAGGTAGGATTGGAGTGATTACCATACTTGAGGTTCTTGGACATTCCGCGCCTCTGGAGGTCCAGATCACATGAGATGCCCTCTGTGCGAAGCTCGTCCATCTGTAAGAGGGACTCGTAGAGCGCTTCTTCCGAAAGTGGAACGTAATAGACATCGATCGTGGTAGGCAGGTATTCCATCCCCTGCTTCTGTAGCGCAAGGATGACCCTGTCGAAACCTATGGCAAAACCGGATGCTCCTACCTCGTCCTTTTCGTCAAAGACGGAGGCCAAGGAGTATTCTCCACCGCCGCAGACCTGTTTTTCTGCTCCCAATGCTTCGACGTCTACCTCAAAGACCATTCCTACGTAGTAATCCAGTCCACGGGCGATCCCAAGGTCTATAGTGATCTCATCCGCATCCTGCATCTTCAGATACTGGCAGGTCTGGAGGATATCGTCGATGGCCTGTTCACAGCCCTCGATGTCCGAAAGCCTTTCCTTGAGGTCGTTTGCATAGGACATGAAAGGTCCCACGGCCATCTTTGTGGCAATGACGCTGAAGAGAAGCTGCATCTTCTCCTCGTCGATGTTCTCCTCGAGTAGCTTCTCACGAAGTCCCTCGAGGTTTCCCTTGTCGATGAGTGGTTTGATGTATGCCTTGAGCTCCTCGGAGATGCCGATGTGTGCCATGACGTTGTTCATCAGGCGCAGGTCGCCCATCCGAAGGGAGAACTCATCAAGTCCCATGGAAAGCAGGCTCTTGTAGGCCAGGGCAACGATCTCTGCATTACCAAGTGGACCAGTTGCGCCGATGAGCTCTGCGCCGAACTGCCAGAACTCTCTGTAGCGTCCTTCCTGGGGGCGCTCGTACCTGAAGCAGTTCCCCATGTAGAAGATCTTGAGCGGCTTCGGCCTCATCTTGAGGTCCGAGAAGTAGAACCTCATGGATGCCGCCGTTAGCTCTGGGCGCATGGCAAGGTCCCTGTCGCCCTTGTCCTTGAAGGTGTAGAGCTGCTTTACTATGTCCGCACCGGACTTTCTTGTGAAAAGCTCCAGATGCTCGAAGGTAGGCGTCCTTATCTCATGGTAGTTGAAGACGTCCATCACTTCGCGTAGGGCAAGCTCTGCGGCATAGCGGAACTCGTTGGCCTCAGGTGTGAAGTCCCTCGTGCCTCTGGGTCGGTCGATCATAGTGTCACCGAGGGGGCGAGAGGATGGATGGTATAGAAAGTTTATGTTGGTGTGTATATGGAAAATGCTCGTTCACAAAATGTGTACATTCTCCACATGAAACGTACCCCCCAACAGGATTTGCATCACTACCATAAAATTTAGCTCTAAATTTATATACTGAACGGTCATTCTTATTAATGGTCCAATGCCGGTCGACGAGGGTAACCGAGAGCTTGTCATAAAGGCAAGTAACGCACAGAAGCGATATGTCGTCCTTATCTTCCTTCTCCTTGTCCTTGGTGGGATCTATGGAGCAGGTTCATGGTTCCTTATTCCATCATCAGATTCGGTGCCCATGGAATCCAGCTCGGTGGACTTCACTTTCACGATCATCGACGTTTACTTCGACGTACCTGTGACCATCGACATCACCACTACAGGGGTCTGCCGAAATGTAATCGTGGCAGATTATGATGAATATACAACGCTGAAGGCCAAGGTCACGAACCATGAGATCACTCATTCGCAGATGTTGACCCAGCTTGAAGCTGGAAGTCTAGTCTGGGGGCGTGCATGCATGGAGCTGTCCTATGAAGGTCCAGCACCTGCAGCTAAATATGTCATCCACTTCGAGTCAGACTTCAGTCCATTGAACACTCAAGTGGACATTACCACGAAGTATCTGTTCCCCTTCGTGCCGTTCTTTGCGGCCTTCATTGCGTTGGTTATAATCATCTGCATCATCCGGATCGTGATGCTCGGGCTTAAGAAGAGCAAGCTCGGCAAAGATATCGAGAAGCAGATGGCCGAGAGCACGCGGAACCAGCTGCAGAAGGAGCGCGGCGGCCAACCCATGGCCTCCAAGAACGCTGATGCTGTGAACACTGGAAGCACTGGTGGGTGGGGAGCATCGAGTTCAAGTCCACATTATGGCTCCTCGTATGGTTCTGGATCGTCCTATGGATCATCCTATGGCACCCAGCAACAACCATCGCAATCCACGGCCTACCAGAACCAGCAGGCCATATATTCATCAACACCGGCTCCAGCACAGAGCTCTGGTTATGATAACTTCTTCAAAGAGACCACACCGCAGCCAGCGGTATATGGTTCTGCACAGGACGTATCTGTTTCAGAGATATATGCGGCCCCTGCCAGCCAGGCTGACGAGGTATCATCCATATACGAGATGCCTGACGAGGAACCCGATGCCATCATCCACGACGATGTTCCAGAGGTCTATGAGTTCGGTTCAGCGACCATGGATTACGAGTCCAAGGACCCACCAAAACCGAAGAAGGAAGAGCCAAAGCCCGACTACAAGTACAAGGACAAGAAGGGTAAGGCAAAACCTGCAAAGGCAAAACCTGTGGTGGAAGATGTTCCAGAGGATGATGTGGACCCAGACGATGACTGGGACATGATGTCCATGGACGATGATGAAGAAGAGGACGAGGAGATAGGTTACCTCGACATGGATGACCTGTGATCTTCACAAAGACCGACTGATGGCCATTCTTCTTGGATGTTCTATGCTTTAGGGAAGATAGATGCTCATTACACGATCTCCGAAACAAGGAAGAATGGTTGATGTTCACAACTCATTCATCTTACGGACACACTCGTTGAGATCATCAATATATCCTGGATAGTTTCGGAGATCGTTACATTACGCATCGATCTTCTCCGGACACTCTTTCCTTCTAGAGCATGTCCTGCACTTTCCAGGCCTATTGTGGTTCCTGTGGACGTTCTCGAAGATGAGGTGCTTGCGCATCTCGAGGACCTTCTCGGTCACCAGATCCTTTGTCTTTTGGTCGAACTCCACCTCATATTCCTTCTCGGTCTCTCCGTCCAGATACCTGATGACCCCATGCGGGGGTTTCTTTCCATAGACATCCTCGACCATCATGCAATATGCAGTTATCTGGAGTATGTGAGAGAAGTATGGGCCCTGGGGGATCCTACCTGTCTTGACCTCCACAGGGATCTGTTTTCCATCCTTTTCGAGGATATAGTCCGGCCTACCGTCAATTCCCAATTCGTCGTAGAACAACAGATTCGAGCCTGTAGGGACGTTATCGGTGTAGGATACCCTATCATCGGGTGCGACCCCGTGGACCGTTTTTAGCTTGGCTACGGTCCTTCTGGAGAGAAGATAGAAAAAGAGCATGGCAGAAGCCCCTGCAAGCCAAAGTAGGGCAACTACCTCGAAAAAGATAGCTAGGTCGTCCGAAGGATTGTACCAAATGACCACTGAATTGAAGGCCATTACAACGCTTACACCAGCAAAGAGCAGGACGCTTCGGCTCTCCTGACGCATAGCAGCATCTAGAGAGGTCTCCATGAGAAGCTGCTTCTTTCTGCGCCTCTTCCCCTTCCTACGCAGGGTATTGAGAAGCTGCATTGCTCTTAATCCACCTGTTAGGGAGAGGTAGATGAGGAACATGGACATGACTATCCATATTCCTCCGAGTATGACGATGGACTGTGTCAGCGCTCCAGAGTGGACCCATCCTTTGAGGACCGTGACGGAAAGTGCGTTGAAGGCTAGGATAGAAGCTACCACCGTGCATATGATCAGAAGGCGCTTGTCTGCGAACATCGAGTCCTTTTTGAAAAAGGATGCACCAATTGCTATCCATGAGCCGATAATCCACACAATTGCCATTGTGATAAGGACGGGGCGAAGGACCTCATCCTCCATTGGCAACCATAGGACGGCTGCGTTGGCTATGAGGAATGCTGCAGCTGCCAGGATCACCCACGCGCTCTTTTTCAGCGTGGTCCTGGTAGAGGAGGCCAGAGCCTGGGTGGCCTTTAGCTTCTTCTTCTTTCTGAAGGCGGAGGCCTTTTCCAGTTCCTTTGCACGTTTTCTCTGACGTATGACCAGGTTTATGAAGAAGAATACCCCAGCACCGCTCCAGAGAAGGGCCAGGACGATCATGAAGGTCGATATAAGGGTCGTATGCTCGCCAATGACTATGGCGAAAAGGACCATCATACCATTGAGCCCTAACAGGACAGCAACACCAACAAGGATGGCCCATGCCAAGAGATCGCTCTCGGTCTTCTGCTCGCCTTCGATGATGGCCGCCATATCCCGGCCTACGTTCTCATGGGTCTCTGTTCCACGGTCAAGGTCTGTCCGGTCCTCAACGGCCTTCTTCTGCTTCAACCACCATGATAGAGGGCAATAAGCATACTTCTCGATATCAGAAGCGGAGATGATAATACGCTGTTCAGAGCCCTTTGACTCCTTCTCCTTTTTCCTACTGGAGGCCTTGTCCTTGGAGCTTGAGGACCGTCCCTTCCTTCCCACGACGCTCTCAAGTGTGTAACGTGTAATAAAGTTTGCCGGTCGTGGTTAACTATATACCATGTAGGCCATCGTATAACTATTGTCTTGTTAACGCATGAGTGCTCGAACATACATGTTAGATCATCGCTGTGAGAGATGATCGCATGGCCAGATAGAAAAGTATTAAGAACACATTGTTACTGGCTATATAAAGGAAGTAATTAATTCGACGAGTTCGTCTGATGCATCTATCGCATTATAGTTAAGTTTGTTACTAGTTACTTATATATACAATTAATATTAATTACTTCGAGTTTGTAAAACTGAGGGGATCGAGTTGCCACAAGGAGAGTATAGTTCAGAGAACATCACAGTCCTAGAAGGCCTATCCGCAGTGAGGAAAGTGCCCTCGATGTATATCGGTTCCACCGACCATCGAGGATTGCACCATCTCATCTACGAGGTCGTCGATAATTCCATCGACGAGGCCATGGCAGGATACTGTGACAGAATAGAGATCGAGCTGCATGCAGATGGTAGCGTATCGGTCTCGGATAACGGCAGAGGTATCCCCGTAGGCCCTCACCCTCAGTACAAGGTCTCTGCCCTGCAGATAGTAATGACCAAGCTGCATGCAGGTGGAAAGTTCGACAAGGACTCCTACAAGGTGTCCGGTGGACTCCACGGTGTTGGTGTGTCCGTCGTCAACGCCCTATCGGAATGGCTTATCGCTTCTGTCAAGCGTGATCTCAAGCTCTATCACCAGGAATATGATCGTGGCGACCCTGTTGGAGATGTAGAGTGCACCGAGAGGGATACGGCCATCAAGGGCAAGACAGGCGCAGGAGAGGCGCTTACAGAGCTTCTAGAACACCTTGACAACCGTGACGACCTACGTGCGGGCACTATCATCAGGTTCAAACCGGATGCAGATATCTTCGATACTACTGACTTCGAGTTCGACAGGCTCCGTGAGAGGTTCAGAGAGCTTTCGTTCCTGAACAAGGGGCTTACCATTGTCATTCGTGACTCCAGAGGAGAAGAGCTTGTGGAGGAGGTCCTTCACAGCGAGGGTGGCCTCGAGGACTTTGTCCAGTATCTCAACGAGGGATTTCACTCCATTGCAAAGCCTATTGGTTTCGAGGGAGACAAAGAGGATGTCCACGTGGACCTTGCTATGCTTTATAACGATGGATATCAGGAGACCATCTACACCTTTGTCAATACCATCAATACGATAGAGGGGGGGACCCATCTTTCAGGTTTCAGGTCTGCATTGACAAGGACCATCAACGATTATGCCAAGTCTGCAAACCTTCTTACGGAGAAGCAGGCACAGACAATATCCATTGAAGGTAGGGATGTCCGAGAGGGGATCGTTGCCATCCTTTCCATCAAGTTACCTAATGCGCAGTTCGAAGCACAGACCAAGATAAAGCTTGGTAACGCAGAGGTTCGCGGTATTGTGGACAATGTCGTATCCACAAAGCTCAAGGAATACCTTGAGGAGAACCCTGCAGAGGCAAAGTCCATCGTGAACAAGGCCATACGGGCTGCAGAGGCCCGTGAGGCCGCAAAGAAGGCCAAGGACCTCATACGGAGGAAAGGGTTGCTTGAGTCCTCATCCTTGCCTGGAAAGCTTGCAGACTGCTCATCCAAGGACCCTGCCAGGTCCGAGCTGTACATTGTTGAGGGAGATTCCGCAGGTGGTAGTGCCAAGCAGGGAAGGGACAGGGAGACGCAGGCCATACTTCCACTTCGCGGTAAGATCTTGAACGTGGAGAAGGCCACTATCGACAGGATCATCTCCAACCAGGAGATCCAGACCCTCATCACCGCTATTGGAGCAGGTATCTCCAGGTATGTCAAGAACCAGCCTGATGAGAATGGTGAGACAGGCGAGGAGATAGGGGTTGAAGAAGAGGAGAAGAAAGAGTCCGATGACGAGATGGTATGTGACCCGGACAGGGCCAGATATCACAAGATCATCATCATGACAGATGCGGATGTTGACGGTGCTCACATCCGGACACTTCTGCTTACTTTGTTCTATAGGTACATGAGACCTCTTTTGGAAAGAGGCTACATCTACATTGCACAACCGCCGCTTTACAAGGTCTATAAGAAATCGAGAGAGCGGTATGCATACAATGAGGCCGAGAAAGATGCCATCCTGGAAGAAGAAGGATGGACCCAGGCCCAGATCCAGAGGTACAAGGGTCTTGGTGAGATGAACCCATCACAGTTGTGGGAGACCACCATGGACCCAACACCAGGATCGAGCAGAAAGCTTCTCAAGGTCACCCTGGAGGAGGCCGAGGAGCTTGCGCTGGAAGAGGACAGACTGTTCCGCATCCTTATGGGGGATGTAGTGGAGCCCAGGCGTAGGTTCATCGAGGAACACGCCGCGGAGGTCGAGAACCTGGACGTATAAAGAGGTGTTATGATGAGCGATAATGAAGAGGTGAACGTTCAGGAAGAGGCCCCCGAGGGCATCATAGATCGCAAGATCGTCACAGAGATGAAGGCATCCTACATCGATTACTCGATGAGCGTTATCGTCTCCCGTGCGCTTCCTGATGTCAGGGACGGGTTGAAGCCTGTCCATCGAAGGATCATATATGCCATGAACGAGAGCGGGATGCAGCCTAACAAGCCCTACAAGAAATCGGCCCGTATCGTCGGTGACGTGCTTGGTAAGTACCATCCTCATGGTGATTCAGCAGTTTACGATTCACTGGTCCGTATGGCCCAGGACTTCTCACTTCGGTATCCACTTGTGGACGGCCAGGGAAACTTCGGTTCTGTTGACGGTGACTCCGCAGCGGCCATGCGATACACCGAATCCCGGATGACCAAGCCTGCTGTTGAGATGGTCTCGGACATAGACAAGGCCACAGTGGACTTCCAGCCCAATTACGATGGATCTTTGAAGGAACCCACGGTGTTACCCTCAAAACTACCCAATCTGCTGATCAACGGCTCCTCAGGGATCGCTGTGGGGATGGCGACCAACATCCCGCCTCACAACCTGAACGAGGTCCTTGACGCTGCTATGTCCTTGATAGATGCGGACCATGAGGGTAGGATAGATGAGGTAGAGGCAACGGACCTGATGGAGTACATCAAAGGCCCTGACTTCCCCACTGGTGGGACGATCTACGGCATCATGGGCGTATATGACGCTTACAGGACAGGCCGAGGGAAGGTCATCGTCCGGGCAAAGACCCATCTTGAGGAGAAGAAGGGTGGAAAGAGGGCGATAATCATCACAGAGCTTCCATACATGGTCAACAAGGCCAAGCTTCTGGAGGCCATTGCTGACCACGTTCGGAACAAAAAAATCGAAGGGATATCGGATCTACGTGACGAGTCCGACAGGGACGGCATGAGGGTCGTCATAGAGCTCAAGAGGGATGCTACAGAGGAGGTCGTGTTGAAGAACCTCTACAAGCAGACCTCCATGCAGACCACCTTCGGTGTCAACAACCTGGCACTCGTGGATGGAAGACCATACGTCCTGGACCTCAAGAAGATGCTTTGGGAGTATGTAGAGCATCGCAGGGACGTTGTCAGGCGGCGTACAGCCTATGACCTGGAAAAGGCCAAGGAACGCGCCCACATCCTTGAGGGTCTCATCAAGGCCCTTGATAACATCGATAGGATCATAGAGATAATCAGGAAGTCGCAGGATACAGAACAGGCCTCTAATGCCTTACAGTCCGAGTTCCAGCTTTCGAACAAACAATCCAAGGCCATCCTTGACATGAGGCTTGCAAGACTTACTGGATTGGAAATGGACAAGCTCAAGCATGAGTACCGTGAGATAATGGACCTCATCGCAGAGCTCGAATCCATCCTTGCAAATCCAGAGAAGCTCGATGGTATAATCCTTGATGAGATGAAGGAGCTCAAGGAGACCTACGGTGACGAGAGGCGAACAGATATTGACGAGAACCCTGTGGACCTTGACCTTGACATCGAGGACCTCCTGGAAGTTCAGGAGATCATCGTCACCATCACAGATACTGGTTACATCAAGCGGACCTCGCTTGATACGTATCGTGCACAGAGGCGTGGTGGCAAGGGCCTTATTGGTATCAAGACCAAGGAAGAGGACTTTGTTGTGGATATGTTCGTCACATCCACCCACGACTTCATCCTGTTCTTTACCAACCTAGGGAAGGTGTACTGGCTCAAAGGCTGGAGAGTGCCGGAAGGCTCGCGTACGGCCAAGGGTCGGGCCATCATCAATCTACTACCTGAACTTGAGGAAGGCGAGATGGTCACTGCGGCCATCCCGGTCCATGAGTTCACAGAGCACGAGAACGTGGTGTTCTCCACAAAGCGTGGTATGATCAAGAAGACCCCGCTATGCAAGTATGGTAGGCCCAGAAGGAAGGGTATCTACGCCATCAACATCATGGAAGGTGACGAGCTCATCGAGGTCAGGATCACCGGTGGACGCAACGACATAATGCTCGCTACGATGTTCGGCCAGGCGGTCAGGTTCTGTGAGAAGCACGTCCGCCCCACTGGCCGCAGGACCCGTGGTGTCCGCGGTATAAGACTACGACAAGGTGATGCTGTGGTATCCATGGCCATCTTGGAGCCCGATCCGGACGAGGTCTTTGACGAGGATGACCTATCAGGACAGGTCTGCGATACCGACGATGAGGAAGAGGAGGAGACCATGGTGGAGGAACCGGATGTGGAGGAGGAAGAGGACGACCTTGAGGACGACGATCTTTTCGAATCTGACGATTCTTCAGACTTTTTAGGTGGTTACCCTCAAAGTGATGAGGAGGGAGTTTGCGAACCAGAGGGTGAGAAGGTTCTATCCATCACCGAGAACGGTTTCGGCAAGAGGTCCCTTGTGCACAAGTACAGGAAGACCAAGCGCGGAGGCCTTGGTGTCAGGACCATCATCACCAACGAGCGCAACGGTAACGTCATCAAGGTCATGAAGGTGGAGCTGGACGACCAGATAATCTGCTCTACAGTGTCTGGAATGATCATTCGTATCCCTATTAAGGAGATCCCCATCAAGGGCAGGTCCACCATGGGAGTTCGCATCATGCGGCTCAAGGACGAGGACAGGCTCGCTGCGGTGGCCAAGACCAAGGCAGAGGACGACGACGAGGAATATGATGAGGAGGAAGGTCAGCCGGAGATTGAGGGTGAGGAGATCATCGCAGAGGAAGAGATCGCTGAAGAAGAGCAGTGAACCGAGGGGAGGTGTTCTGATTGAGCGACCCCAGCGAGGAAACACCACCTGAGGAACCTACTCCAGAGCAGATAGAGCGAGAGAAGGAGATGGCCAAGCGTAAGGCCCTCATTACAGCGCTCAAGGAAAAGCTCGTTGCTACAGAATCCCAGCTTGCGATACTCGAGGATAGGCTTACCGTTATGAAAGCTCAGCTCAAAGAAGCTGAGCGACTCGTCGAGATCGAAAAGCAACAAAAGGAAAATGAACAGAAGGAGCAGTCAGTGACTGCTCCTGAAGAACAGGAAGATACCTCAGAGCCCGGAGACCAGGTCGAGTAACACCGCCCTGGGATCTGCAGCCTTGACAACACCTGATGCAAGAAGGACTCCGTCCGTCCCAAGCTCAATTGCCATGGCGACGTCCTTGCCGTTCTTGACCCCAGCTCCAGTTAGGACCTTGACGTTCGGTGCAAGTTCCTTGAGCGCATTTGCAGTGTCACTAACTATACCTGGGTCTGCGGAGGTCACGGAGATATCTCCACCAATGAGCTCTGGTGGTTCCACTGCCACGAACGTAGGTTCGAACAATGCTGCAGCTTTGGAGACTGCCAGATTGTTTGTGCAGACAATGGTGTCCAGGCCGAGTGCCTTGCACCTGGCCACATCAGCTTCGACGTCTGCCATGAGAAGCCTCCTCTCGGAATGGTTGACGAGGGTTCCTACGGCACCAGAAGCTTTGAGGGATTCTGGTGTGATGTGCCCCGTGCAGCCTCCTGGAGAGTTCGGGTCAACGTGCTGACCGAACACCGGAATGTCGACCTCTTTGACCGTGAGTGCGAGGTCTGGCAGTGGTGGTGCGATACCTATTGGAGCACCTGTCTCCTTTGCAACATCATCACATATCTTGGAAAGCTCAAGACCTGTCGGACCTACGGACTGGTCGTACATCTTCATGTTCAGAACAATGGCTGGTGTCTTCATCGTACCACCTTTTGGGGGTGAACGAACCAGAGCATTATAGACTTTTGTTCCATGCTCAAGGCCACCTGAAGCCCCTATTTGCGTGATGTGTATGATAAATCTGTTAGTTCGAGGTTGATTTATGCCCGATATTGACCAATTATTCGTGATTTCCAACTACACTCGTCATAAAATATAAGGGCCTCCTCAAAGTTTCGAGGGTCGGTGTCCAAATGAAGGTAGGAATAAACGGCTTCGGCCGCATAGGAAGGAGCACCTTCCGATCAGCCCTCGAAAGCGGCAAGCTCGGCTCTGACATCGACATCGTCGCGGTCAACGATCTTGCAGACCCAAAGACCCTTGCGCATCTTCTGAAGTATGATTCTGTGCTTGGAAACCTCAAGGTGGATATCTCTTTGGAAGGAGATTCCATGATAGTGGACGGGCATAGCATCAAGCTACTGTCCCAGAGGGACCCTTCCGACCTGCCATGGGCAGACCTCGGAGTGGATGTGGTCATCGAGTCCACAGGATTCTTCCGAAAGCGCCCAGACGCCCAGAAGCATATCGATGCAGGCGCAAAGAAGGTGGTCATCTCCGCCCCAGCAGGCGATCCGGACATAACACTGGTCCTTGGAGTCAATGACGACCTCTACGATCCAGCAACACATCACATCATCTCAAATGCTTCTTGCACCACCAACTCACTGGCACCACCAGCAAAGGTGCTGCACGAGAACTTCGGTATCGTCAAAGGTATCATGACAACGGTCCATGCTTACACTGGCGACCAGAGGATCCTTGACTTCCCCCACTCTGACCTACGAAGGGCCAGGGCGGGAGCTGTCAATATCATCCCGACCACTACCGGTGCTGCAAAGGCTGTGGGACTTGTACTTCCAGAGCTCAACGGCAAGCTCAACGGCATGGCACTTCGTGTTCCTGTCCCTGATGGCTCTGTCACAGACCTGACAGTCCAGTTCGAGAAGGGAACCACAGTGGAAGAGGTCAATGCTGCTCTCAAGGCAGCTGCAGACGGTTCTCTCAAGGGCATCATGCAGTTCTCCACAGATCCACTTGTCAGCTCTGACATCGTTAAGAACCCACATTCATCCATCATCGATGGGCTTTCCACCATGTGCATGGGAGATGATCTTTTCAAGATCCTCTCATGGTATGACAATGAGTGGGGTTATAGCTGCAGGTTGGTAGACCTGTTGCCAAAATTGTTCTAATTTAGGTAGTCATCATTAGACTTCTTGCGCTTCGGTCCCTTCTTCTTGATGGGGCCATTGCTACCATTTTTCTTTGTTCCAGGTTTGGCCTTGGGTATCTTCTTCGGGATGGCTTGCTTGGGTTTGGGGATCATCTGCTTTCCTTTGCCATCATCCATTGGCCGCGGTACTCCAAGGTTAGAGATGTCCACGTTCCCGATCTTGCCAGATACAAGACCAGAGAACTTGGAGAGCACATTTGATTCGTCCTCTCCTCCGGTCCGCTTCTCTATCTTGACGCTTCCACCCATTGGGATCGGGTCATGACCTGCAGATACCGCTACGTGTGGATAGGCGAACCTTACATCGGGGTTCTTCGAGACCTCGTTAAGGATGTACTCCGTGATGACGGACTCCATCAGACCACGTTCTCGGCAGTGGGTAAGGTATAGGAGTTCGAGCGTGATCCCGGAGGGGGCCAGCTGGAACTCGACCTCGGGTTCTTTAAGGACATGGGTTCTCATGTCCATGAGCTCGAGGTTCTCGTTGAACTCATCCACAGCATCATTGCCCAGATGCTTCATGGCAAGCTTTGCACCAGTGAGCATTATCTCCTTGGCCTTTTTGTGGTCAGAGTCATAGGTTATCGTTACAGTTAGCCTGTCCCATATGTGGGGAGAGGCCTTTGTGAAGTTGTAGAACGGCTTGTCCAATAGGGCGGAGTTCGGCAGTGTGATCATCCTGCCAGTTAGCTCTTCACCACGCAGCCATGCTCCTGATTCGCGGATGTATGTGTAGAACATGGACACTTCGACCACGTCACCCTCAACTATCGAATCCTCATACTGGACCCGTATCCTATCACCTAGCTTGACCGGCCTTCTGAAGATTATGATAAGCCAGCCGAACAGGTTCATAAGCGGCTTACCTAGAACGAACACTAAGGCACCAATGATGACACCAACGGTGATACCCAGGCCCTCAATGGACCCTACCACCGCGTAGAAGATTATTACAGCTGCGATCATCCAAATGACCGTGCTGAATATTTGGAAGATGACCTTCATATCAGCATGCTTTATCAGGTTCACTTTCACAAGGAGCATGAACAGTGGCTTCATTATGAGCAATAGAAGCCTTGTTGAGAAGAACACGAACAGGATGGTGATAACCGTAGGGATGTAGTCGTTCACGTTCCTGAAGGCTATGCTGTAAGCCTCGTTGAAATTGATGGCAAAGTATGCAGCTGCAAGCCCGATGGCTATGAAGAAGGATGCACCCCAGATTATGTTGATGAGATACTTGTACTGCTTGGGGATCAGGGACTTTTTCTCCGAAGACCGGATACGGCGTGCCATCAAGGGTTGTAGGGAGATGGTGGTATTATGTTTTTCTGAAGATTGTAGTGTTTTGTGGGGAGGATGGTCAAGAATAGGAGGTTGGATTTCCATTTGTAGCTAAGAGTATATTTCCAAACGAAGAACTGGAAACGAAAAGAGAGATGTCATTCTGCACGCCAATATCAGATGTCTTCAGATGTGCAGAATGATCTTTTCCTGTAAGTTTCCAGTTCTTCCTTTTAGGAAATATACTGAAATCCAAAACCACCTTTCACGTCAAAGTCCTGGTTGGTGAACTCATACTCCAACCAGTCCCGGTTCTTGACCTCCTCCAAACCCTGTATGACACAGTAGTTCTTCCCCTCCTCCTGCTTGAACTCCATGGAACCGTCCATGGTGTTCTTGATGGACATTATCTCATTGGGCTGGTGAACGCCAGCTGAAAGATCGTAGAGACAAATGGAGTTGTACGCCTTGTTCCTGGCGTTGGTGGTCTGAAGGAAGTTGATGACCGTGTTCAGGTCATGACAGCGGAGTAAGGTCGAGAGGTTTGTTACGACCACCCTATGGTAGAAGAAGCTCTGCTTGAACCCACCCTGGAAGTGAGCCATGGCGGTCTTGAGTGCTTCTACATCGGAGCATCCCTTGACATACCTGGCATTGGGGTTTTTACCGATCATTCCCACGGATAAGCTGTGAGCGTCCACATACTTGATGAGACCCTTCTGCTCGTAGGAAGCAAGTTCTCCACTCATCTGCAGAAGGCCTTTCCTCGCGTCGGTCGAGGTCCTATCGGTGATGACCATCATGCATGGAATACCGGCTGCGAGTCCTGTGATCACGAACTGGTTGAGGAAGTTCTCCTTGCCGATGAAGGATGGACCGAGGACCATGACGTTGGACTTGAAAGGGATGCCACCTGTGAGGATATCGTCAAGCCTCTTTGCACCGGTCTTTGCCTTGGTGGCCTTCTTGACAGCCTGGCCTGGAGGAGCTTTCTTCTGAACAGGCCTCCGGACCTGTCGCTGCTGTGGAGATTGATATCCCTGCTGGCCTGGCTGTGGCTGCATAGGCTGTGGCGGTGGAGGTCGCTGTGGCTGACTTGGTGGCGGAGGCGGTTGTGGAGCATTGGGGGGCTGTGGTGGTGGAGGAAGGTTCTGGGGAGCAGCCGACCTCTGCTGCATCCTGAATGCGATCTCCTTTCGGACCCAACGCTCTATCTGAACGTGTTCCTCTGGTGATATACCGAGCGATTCTCGTAATCCATTGAGGATGTTTTGTTCGCTCGGGTCGATGTGCCCGTCCTGCATGGCCCGCATGAGCGCTGTGCGGTATGCCTCGACTGCCTGTTTAGTAGCCATACTATGCGAGATTATCAACAGTATAACGCTATATAATCTTTTTTCCACACGTATGTCCAGACGCTATAGATGACAACTTATGGTAACGTTTTCATACGTCTTCTACGGACTCGATGTACATAAGTGGATAATTGAGCTCATCAACAAGTCTCATCCTTGCTACAACCCTCTGTTTTCCATCTGTAAGGGTCACAGTTGCATCGATCATATTGCCAGTTAAAGAGGTATAAGTGACGACCTTGGGAACATCTTTCTCGCTCCTCTGGGACCAATCGATCTTGACCTGAATCTCCTCGACATAGGGTTGGACCGAGATGGCCCCCTCGATGGCCTTTTCCAGATCAGCAACCGAGTCCTTTGAGAGAGGGGTTCCTGTGAACTGATGGTAGATGGTGCCTAACTTTATCCCAGCTTCGAAGACCAGTCTCTGTGTCTCTGTGCAGTTGAAATACTTCTCGGAGCCATCTATCCTTTCTATCTGACCATTTCCCATTCTATCACCTCATTCATCGTCCAGTGCGTCCTCTATCTCGTCAAGGACAGATGAGACCTCTTCTTCGATACGGTCTTGCCTTGACATCCTCCATGCAGGTCTTTGGATACCTATCCTTCGGGGTCTGTCAAGCTCGAAACCATAAAGGTTCTGTGGAAGACTGGCACGTATCGGTCCTTCTCCAGCTTCCATACGAAGTTCACGGCGCTTCCGTCTGGCGCTCCTTTTTTGACGCCTCACCTTGCGCTTCACCTTTCGTCTGCTCCAGTATCCCTTCTCGGTGGCGTTACCTATGTCCAGGACCGGGTTGATCACAACGTATAGGATGGTGCAGCCAAAGCCGATGATCTGGGGGATGTAGTTTGCCCGCTCCCCTATTGAGCTGAACTCTGTCAAGGTGGCTGCAATGAGGACCGATACAATGACCGCGCCAACAAATACACCGATAAGTCCCTTGGTCTTGATGTAGACGATGTCAGAGACCATGAGGAAGGCGCATATTATCACTATGGCCAAGCAGACAGGATTGAGCTCGAGATAGGATAGAAGCGGTGTAGAGATCACATCGGTACTTGCAAGCACGTGGAAGTAAACTGTGAAGATTACCATCAGTGCCGCTACTGGTGATGGGATCCCAAAGAAGTCCTTGTGCTTGTAGCCATCGAACGAGAACTTAACGAGCCTGAAGGCTCCAAATCCTATGTAGAGGACCACGGCTATCATCACGAAGAAGTTGTTGTAGTTGTATATCGAGGACTCGACAGCACCATCTGGCTGAACCTCGATGAAGGTTTGGTAGACCAGTATGCCAGGTGCGATGCAGAATGCTACCACATCGGACATTGAGTCGAGGTATCGTCCATAGTTATGCTTTGTACCGAAGATCCTTGCGAACATGCCATCCAGGCCGTCCAGGATCGAGCATAGCCATAGAAGGATGCAAGCGATGAGGAGCTGGCCGTCTATGGCAAAGGTTATGGCCACGATAGCGCAGAACCCGTTACTAATGGTGATGACATCTGCAACGGATATCTTTCGAAGCGCTTTCAGCATGACCTCACTTCCTCTTCTTCCCGATGGTTGCTATCGTTGTTATCCCAGCCTTGGTCTTGTCACTGACCTGGACCGCAGTTGAGACCTTCTTCGATGGCAGGTACGTATCGACCCTTGAACCGAACCTTATCATGCCCATCCTGGTCCCTTTGGGATATTCCATTCCCATCTCGTAATATGGGTCGATCCTTCGGACCAAAGCTCCGGATATCTGTACGAGCTCCACTTTGCCTATAGCGGTCTTGATGTAGGTGTGTAGACGCTCGTTCTGCTCGGACTCCTTGTTGTAGGCCGGAAGATATCCACCCTCATGGTACTTCTTGCCAGTTACTGTGCAGTCCATAGGGAACCTATTGACATGGACATTGAACGGGTTCATGAATATAGCTATCCTCGTATTAGGTCCTATCTGGTCGATGGACTGGACCACACCATCTGCTGGAGCCACGATGTCCTCACCGATGGTCCTTTCGGGGTCTCTGAAGAACCACTTGATGAAACCGATGAAAAGGATCGGTATCAGTAGGATGAGGACCAGCGGCGTGAACAGTAGGTCTGTCAGGAACAGTATGGCAACTATCAATAGGGCTATGCCAAGAGGGATCAGTGCAAAGGGCAACCATCCTCTAGCAAAGAACATGATAGCTCCATGGACCTATTGGTCCTTATTCTTCGAAGTCTTCGTCGAGGATGGCGTCGTCATCGAGGTCGAGGTCGTCGTCAGCTTCAGGTTCCTCGGCTGGCTCTTCCTCAGCAGGTTCTTCAGCTGGAGCTTCTTCAGGCTCTGCTTCAGGCTCCTCCTCGGGTTCCTCAGCTTCTGGTTCTGCTTCAGGCTCCTCCTCGGGTTCCTCAGCTTCTGGTTCTGCTTCAGGTTCCTCAGCAGGGATCTCTTCTACTGGCTCAGCCTCGGGTTCTTCCTCAACGGTTTCCTCTTCTGGCTCAGCCTCGGGTTCTTCCCCGGAGTCCATATCTTCCAGTGGTACCTCGGTCATTGGGGCCTCGCCCACAGGTTCCTCCATGGGGTCCTCCTCCTCTTCCTCTTCGATCTCGGACTTGTCGAACTCTATGACCTTCAGGTACTTTGGAGGGACGTCCTTTGTCAGATAGACCGTTGTCCCTGCCTTCTGGATCATGATGCCATCTTCCATACATCCGTTGGCATCGACCTCCAAGATGATCGGGACCTCTATCCTGTAGGAACCTGCAACGTATGCGTCCTTTGCTGAGTGCGAAAGGTGCACATCCCTTCTGTCAGACGGTGTGATACCGTTCTCGAGAAGGTCATTGAGATCTTCCTCACCGGTTGGATAGTAGAGGTTGTCTGGGATATCCTCCTCTGGAAGGTCCAGTTCAACTTCGATGGAATGACCGTAGGTCGCTCGGACCTTGGTCCCTACTACCTGGTACCTACCTTTGGGATCCGTAATGACAATGGCCCTGATGTGGTGTGGACGCATCCAATGGAACTGCTGTCTGCGCTTCCTCACCTCACGGACCAGTGCGTTGATGTCCACGTAACCGTGTCTGTTCATCCGAAGTCCAAAGCGCTGTGGAAAGTGCCTTAGGACCCCGGCCATAATCCGACCCAAGCGGTCCAGTTCCTCTGTGCTCATGAGGAACCTGCCACCGTTGTCGCACATGGGGCATGTCTCGCCCCTAAAGTAACCATGATCGGGACATTCCCGTAACATGCATATCACTCCTTAACGTCGGTCGTGACCCTGTACAGCGGCACCCCTGTGAAAAAATGGCCAGAGGGCCGGTGTTAAAGGATCGGTCTACCGCAGGAGGGTAGAGGATATGACCATCCTCTGGACCTCTGATGTCCCCTCGTAGATCTGCGTGATCTTGGCGTCGCGGAAGAACCTCTCCACGACATATTCTTTGGTATAGCCGTATCCGCCATGGATCTGAAGGGCCTTGTCGCACACCCACATGCAGTTCTCGGACGCAACGAGCTTTGCCATTGCTGCTTCGTAGGAGTAACGTTTGCCTTCACCCTTGACAAAAGCTGCACGCCTTGTAAGGAGCCTTGCTGCATCCACCTGGGCTGCCATGTCGGCTATCATCCACTGGATGGCCTGGAAGGCTGCAATTGGCTTTCCGAACTGCTCGCGCTGCTTGGAATACTCTATTGCCTCATCGAGTGCACCCTGGGCAATACCTACTGCCTGGGATGCGATACCTATCCTTCCACCGTCAAGCGTCGCCATTGCTATCTTGAACCCCTGGCCTTCCTCACCAAGGAGGTTCTCTGCAGGCACGCGCATCTCATCGAAGAACAGTTCCTGCTGGCCGGAGCACCGGATACCCAGCTTATCCTCGTACTTGCCCAGGCTGAAACCCGGGTAGGAGTTCTCGATGATGAAGGCAGAGATGCCTCGGGCACCTGCTTCAATATCTGTCATGGCGAAGATGACGAAGGTCTCTGCTGCACAGGCATTCGTGATGAACGTTTTGGAGCCTGTGATGACGTACTCATCTCCATCCTTTACGGCTGTCGTTTTCTGTGAACCTGCGTCGGTCCCTGCATTTGGCTCTGTAAGTCCAAAACCACCCAACTTGGCGCCGGATGCAAGGTCTGGCAGGTACTTCTTCTTCTGTTCCTCTGTTCCGAATGCGAGGATCGGGTAGCATACGAGCGAGTTGTTGACGGACATTATCACACCGTGTGATGCGTCCACCCTCGATACCTCTTCCACGGCTACAGAGTAGGAGACCGGATCTGTCCCACCGCCACCATATTCTGGTGGGACCATCATGCCCATGAGCCCCAGGCCCGCCATCATCTTGACGGTCTCTATCGGGAACTCCATGGATTCGTCATGCTTCATGGCAATGGGCTTTATTTCCTTCTCTGCAAACTCCCTTACCATGGTCCGGATCATTTCCTGCTGTTCATTGAGGTTGAAATCCATTACTTTTTTCCCCCAGCATTATAAATAACTATTTGGCGCGAGAATGGTGATTATTTAGATAAAGTTTTGCCAATGGCTAAGATACAGCTGTATATCCAACTGTCTAAGAGAAGAGATAGAATGGAGCTTGGGAGCGCTTTGAGCCTACGCAGCTTGTGTCTCACCAAGGACCTCTTTGATGATCGACACCATGGTCTTCATCTGCAGAGGTTTTGTCAAGAACCGGTCAGCTCCTGCCTCGAGGACCTGCTTCTTCAAAGAAGCCTTCCCCAGGGAGGTAATGGCAATGATCTTGCACTGCTTCTGACCCTGTACCATCTCCTTGATGGTGGAGATGCCATCCCTCTCTGGCATAAGGATGTCGATGATAACAAGGTCGGGCTGGAAGGACTTGAAGACCTTCAGTGCTTCATCTCCATCCCGGGCTACCTCTATTGAACCCAGGTTCTCTCTCTCCAAAGTCTGGGAGATGATATCGACAATGTAGTCTGCATCGTCAACGATAAGCACTTTCGTCAAGCGAATCCTCCGGACCTACAATAAAGAAATATTCAACATGATTTAAGCTTTTCCTGTGTGAAATCATATCAAATTGTACAAAGTTTACTCCATTTCGTTACACTCCGGTGTGACACTGTAACGACAAATGTAATCTATCACATCTCCGTTGACAGGCCGGGTGTGAGCTTGGACCTACTAGAAAGCTACCTGGAGGACGACATCCGGACCGGAGACATTACTACACGTGGTGTTCTCACTGAGGAAAAGGCTACTGCGAAGATCCTTTGCAAGCAGGAGTGTGTGGTGTCAGGGTTACTTGTTGTGAAGGAACTGTTCTCTTTGCGGGATATGGATGCCAAGTTGCTTGCTGCTGATGGGGATGAGCTTACCCCTGTCAAGGTTGTCGTCGAGGTCGAAGGTCTTGCTGTGGACATCCTGGAGCTTGAGCGAACTGCTCTGAACATCATGTCCCGTATGTCTGGCATTGCGACCGAGACCAGGAAGATGGTGGATATTGTTGAGAGCATCAACCCAGAGGCAGTTGTCGCTGCTACCAGGAAGACCACACCCGGGTTCAGGCTCTACGAGAAGCTCGCTGTAACCCACGGTGGGGGAGACCCCCACAGGTATGGGCTGTTCGATGCGATACTCATCAAGGACAACCACATCCAGCTTGCTGGTGGGATTGAGGAGGCGTTACGACGTATCAAGGAGAGCTCTGATGCTCCTATCGAGATCGAGGTCGTGGACCTTGAGACCGCACTCTTGGCACTGGAGCATGGGGCTCATAGGATAATGCTCGATAACTTCACACCAGAAGCTGCTGCTGAGGCTTACTCTGTTCTCAAGGAGAAGGACCCAGACGTTATAATCGAGGTCTCTGGTGGACTTAAACCGGACAACGTTGCAGACTATGCAAAGCATGCTGATATTTTGTCTATGGGCTGGCTTACCCACGGCATCCGTGGCGTGGACTTCTCCATGGAGGTAGAATGAGACCAGTGATCCTGGCGTTCGACGACACGGACTCCAGGGACATGGGTGGATGTACTACCTATCTTGCCTTCGAGGCACTGCTTGTTCTCAAGGAACTGGGATACACCCCCTATGGTTTCCCCCGTCTTGTTCGTCTTAATCCTACAGTTCCGTTCAAGACCAGAGGCAATGGTGCAGTTGCCATCCAGGCCTTCAAGGGAGAGTTCAACGACCAAATGCGCATTGCTGGGATGGGTCAGCCGTCAGAAGATGGAGAGGCCATCGGAGCGGTCCCTTGGGGTTGTCAGCCAGACAAGTCCGAGGAACCGGACCTCGAGGAGCTTGTAGAGAAGTTCTCCCGAAGGGTTGATGATCTCCTGATGCTCGATGATGTAGACACCAACCCAGGCATCGCGGCCATGGTCAAGGCCCCCGATCCTACCTGGTACCGAAAAGGTCTGGATGAGGTCATCGAGATAGACCAGGCCAGGGATGCATTGGAGTACCTTGGAGCCAAGACCAGAGGCTACAAGAAGGGTCGTGGATTGGTAGGGGCGCTCTGTTCTGCAGCCTGGGAGCCCGACAGACGGACCTACGAGATGATCACCTACAGACAAAAGGAGAAGTGGGGGAAA